>CAZMRS010000216.1:0-4993 GCA_964568435.1 uncultured Boseongicola sp.
GGAGCCAGCCGGGAACAGAAGACTTCCTCGCCGAATACCGCGCCGCGATGATGGGGGCGACGCCACGCGCGCCGGCGGAACCGTTGGAGCGGCGCGGATCGAAGGGCAGCTTCAAGTGGCTCTGCGAGCAGTATTACGTCTCGGCCGAATACCAGCGACTCAGCGTTCGTACCAAGTATGTCCGACGCGGCATCCTCGACCGGATCTGCGAGAAGAACGGATCGAAACCGTATGCGCTGATGGAGCCTCGCCACGTCCGACGCATGCGCGACGAGATGGCGGACCGGCCCGAGGCGGCCAACGGCTTCGTCAAGGCCCTGCGGCAGGTCTATGCCTTCGCTGTCGAGTACGAGCTGGCGCAGCGCAACCCGGCCCGCGACGTGCCCTACCTCAAGGCCAAGGGCGACGGCTTTCATTCCTGGACGATGGAGGAGGTCCGGCAGTTCGAGGACCATCACCCGATCGGCAGCAAGCCGCGCCTCGCGCTGGCGCTCATGCTCTACACCGGGCAGCGGCGGTCGGACATCGTCCGGCTCGGGCCGCAGCACATCAAGGAGGGCTGGATCACCCTGACCCAGGCCAAGAACCGCGACCGCAAGCCCGTCACCCTCTCCATCCCGGTCCTGCCGGAGCTGAAGGCGGTCCTCGACGCCACCCCCACCGGTAACCTCGCCTTCCTCGTCACGGCCTTCGGTAAGCCCTTCACCTCGAACGGCTTCGGCAACTGGTTCCGCAAGCAATGCGACGAGGCCGGCTTGAAGCATTGCTCCGCCCACGGGCTGCGCAAGGCGGGCGCGGCGCTGGCGGCCGAGAACGGCGCGACCGAGCGCCAACTGATGGCGATCTTCGGCTGGACGACGATGAAGGAAGCCTCGCGCTACACCCGCGCCGCGCGCCAGAAGGTACTGGCGGCTTCAGGGATGAAGCTGTTGTCGCGGGACGTGGGCGGGCCGGAAAGGGAGGAAGCGCGGGGTGGCGAAACGTGATACACTAAGTCCCCACGCAAAGACTGAAACGACCAAGAAGAACACTATGGAGGCAGGCATGACCAAGACCGAGACCGAGACCGAGACCGAGACCGAGACCGAGAAACCGAAGCTGGACGAAGGCGAATCCTCAACGCTCTCGCCCGAGGCGTTGGCCGAGTTCCAGCGAGCAACGGATGCCCCCGGCACACGGATTCGCGGCCTCGCTCTCGCAGCGGAAAAGGCACAGGGACTGCTCAAAGAGGCAGACTGATCCTCGCCCCGTTCCTGCGGACGCAACGCTACCGTCCCGCAGCCCGTTCTTGCAAAATTAGTTCTTCAAGGCTATATAGCTTCAAGGTAGTACTTGCCCGATGCCGTGGACCGTATCCCTCGCAGAAGAATTCGAGCCGGAATTCGATGCACTGCCACAAGAGGTGCAGGACGCGATCCTCGCGAGGGCGCTGTTGCTCGAGCGGGAAGGCCCCATGCTCGGGCGGCCCCATGCGGACACCCTGACCGGGTCGAAGCATGCCAACATGAAGGAATTGCGCTGCAACGCCGCCGATGGCGTCTGGCGCATCGCCTTCGCATTCGACCCCGACCGGCAGGCGATCCTGCTCGTCGGCGGGGACAAGTCAGGTGGCAGCGAGAAGCGGTTCTACAAGTCGCTGATTGCTAGGGCGGATGACCGCTTCGACCGCAACCTGGAGAGACGGAAAGGATGATGACGATGGCTCGGAGCCTGAAGGACAAGCTGGCAACCCTCGACCCCGCCCGCTGCGCGGCGATCGAGGCCGAGGCTGATCGGTTGCATGCCGAGTACCTGACGCTGCAGGAATTGCGGAAGGCCAAGAAGCTGACGCAGGTGCAATTGGCTGAAACGCTCGGCGTGCAGCAAGCCACAGTCGCGAAATACGAGCGCCAGAGCGACCTCCTGCTCTCGACGCTGATGAGCTACGTCCGCGCAATGGGCGGCGAGCTCAAACTGATGGTCGAATTCCCCGGTACGGCGACAGTTGCGCTTGAGGGGCTGGGCGAGATTGAGGAGCCTAGACGTGTGAAGCGGGCAAATACACAAGTCATAGGTCGGGCCGAGGCGCGCAGTTAGTCAGTAAGAACCGGAAGCTTGCAGCAAGACTGATCTGCGATCCTCGGTTGGTCTGTTATGCGGCAATCGCCGCGCCACACCCGCACTGTGCAGAAGAAGATTCTGGCGGTATCCTAATGAAAGTTGGCGCGGTGCCGGAGCTGACCGCCGAAAACACTACTCACGCATAACTTTGTCTGCCTGCCAACCGCAATAGCTGCACAAACTAGGGTAGTCCGGGTCATAGTCGTACGCGTTGATTGAATTGCTGCATCTAATGCACTCACCTGCGATGCTCTCCCCACAGATAAAGCAGACGCTGGCTTCTCCCGTTTCAACGTAGGCTTCCTCTCCACATTCGGGACAATTTGTAACCGGCGGTTGCCCACCGTCCTTGACGATGCTGTAGGCGTCGTAGTTGTAGCCCGCCTCAACAATCAAGTGCATCATCGCTTCGAAGCCAATGTGTTCTCCACACTGATAGCATTTTCCGCTGACGTGCCCGTGCTCGGTGTTTTCTTGGTCATACTGCCCAATCAAGGAGGAACCGCATTCCGGACAGGAAAGACGATCAAGGCGGTATACCGGCCCCGGCCAATCAACGAGTTCGAGGGAAGCCACGCAGTTTTTCTGAATCTTCTCGAACGCCTTCTGCTCGGCCAGAATCGCGTCCCACGCATCTTCCAAGCACTCCTGCGGGTCCTCCCCCAGAATGCTGAAGAAATCGACGACCATTGGGAAAGAAGACGCGATAGCTTCCTGCAAAGCGCTTGACGGCTCCTTCAGATGGTAATGCTCGAGGTCATTTCGAAACTTCTGCAGCTTCTTGATGTCGGCGTCCGGCCAAGGGAGGCCAAAGTCCTTGAACCTTTGCCGAAGTTGGTGAAGGTCGACCGTCGCGTATCCCTCAACCTCGTAGTCAACGCCTCCGCTGCCATTAGGCTTCGGTTTGAACTTCGCACCAATTACGTCCATCGCATCCGCTTGTGGCACAGAGCGCACCAGGCATTCCTTGGCTAGCAGGAGCAATCCTGCGTAGTAATTCCTGGCCGCGCTGAGCATTCGAGCGTCAGAACCGTTCTCGTAGTCCTCGATGCCCAGCGTGATCGACATGATCCCGTTTTCGAAGATTTCGGACACTGCCAGAACTCCTGCTTTTCGACCCGAGCTAGTTATTGGCCTCCGTCGTTTGAAGACCTGGCGGAGACTAAGCGCTCGCCGGTGGCCCTTGCGCCGGAACGCCTCACGAACAAAAAAGTCCCACTTTTGCCCAGACACGAAAACGGTGGGACAATTCGACCCCGTAACCCATTGATATCATTCACACTGAGAGGTGCTTTGGTGCCCGGGGGCGGAATCGAACCACCGACACGAGGATTTTCAATCCATTTTTGACAGTTTTCATAGCTGAACATAGACAAACACAACCTTATGATTTATATAAATAATCTCTGACGACCTGAACATAGTAGAACACTGCAAAACACCCAAACACGCGCTTTTTCTGAGCCTATAGTGAGCCTAAAAATGCCATCCGTTGCCCTGTCTGACCGCACATTGAAGTCCCTCTCAGTACCCACATCGGGACAAACAACCTTCTGGGATGAAGGTCTGTCTGGGTTTGGAATTCGCGTGTCTCAAGGCGGCGCAAAGAGCTTTGTCGTAGTGTATGGCCCCAATCGAACGCGCAGGACCATTGGACGCTATCCCACAGTCAGCCTCAAGCAAGCACGCGACAAAGCCAAAGAGCTGCTGGCCGAATTCACGCTGGGCCTGGACGCGAAGCGATCAATCACTTGGTCAACTGCTCGAGACCGGTTTCTCACCGACTGCGAACGCAAGAACAAGCCAAACACTGTAGTCTATTATCGGAAGCGTCTGGATGCCCACTTCAAGTTTGGCCAACGAAACTTAGCAGACATCAGCAAGCAAGACGTGCTCCATCGCATTCGTGGCATCAAGACTTCCGCTAGTGAACAACATCATGCATTTGTTGCCGCGCGCACTCTGTTCAATTGGGCCATTCGCGAAGACCTTTTGGCAGCTAGCCCATTGCAGGGTGTCAAAGGCTTTAAGCCAGCGCAAGCCCGCGAGCGAGTGCTCAACGACCAGGAGCTACGCGCAGTTTGGCACGAAGCGAAGCGAGCCCCCTACCCCTATGGTGCTATCATCCAAGTATTGATCCTGACGGGATTGCGCCGGAACGAAGCTGCCAACCTGCAATGGGACTTCATTGACGAAGTTGAACGCACGATCACCCTTCCGGCAGAACTCACAAAAAACGGTCGAGCACTCACCATCCCCATCGGAGCGTTACTCGAAGATCTGCTCGCCAGTCTTCCGCACATCAACAAATATCTATTTCCGTCCAGTTACGCAGCGGGCACCGTGTTCAATGGCTGGGGCAAGGCCAAGTCACTGTTCGACGCAAACCTTGAAGACGTCGCACCATACACGCTGCATGATCTGCGGCGCACATTTGCGACGACACATGCCAAAATTGGCACGCCTATCCATGTCACAGAAAAGCTACTCAATCACGTCTCTGGGACGATCAGCGGCGTGGCGGCGATATACAATCGGCACACGTATCTCGAAGAGATGCGCAGCGCGGTAACCGCTTATGACGATTATCTCGCAAAATTGTGTGCAAATTGCTAAGTTGCAACCTCCTCGGGGAAATTGTCGAAACCCGAGCATCGCGATGCTCTTCTATCATGGAGAGATCGTGATGAGGATACTATCAAAACGCCAGGTCAAGGAATTAGTTTTGTACTCACCGCAACACATCGGACGTCTGGAGAAGGCAGGCCAATTCCCCAAGCGGGTACAGCTGGGCCCAAACCGGGTCGGTTGGTTAGAGAGTGAAGTGCTGGACTGGCTCAATGAACGTTTGGCGCAGCGTTAGAACCAAACCGGCACTCCTGATTTCAGGAGC
>CAZMRS010000217.1:0-4992 GCA_964568435.1 uncultured Boseongicola sp.
AGGGCCTGCCTATGTGTTCCATATGATCGAGTGCATGACTGAGGCGGGGGTCGCAGAAGGTTTACCGCGTGACATGGCGACCGAATTGGCTATTGCAACCGTTGCGGGTGCAGGGGCTTTGGCATCGCAGTCCGATGAGGGCGCAAGACAACTACGCGTTAACGTGACCAGCCCGAATGGTACCACGCAGGCGGCTTTGGAAGTTTTGATGGATGAGGTGTCCGGGTTGCCGCCGTTGATGAAACGCGCCGTGAAAGCGGCGACAGACCGGAGCCGGGAGTTGGGCGCATGACTTTGGCTTTTGATGACTTCATGAAGGTGGACATTCGCGTCGGGAAGATCCTACGGGCAGAACCTTTTCCGGAAGCGCGTAAGCCTGCCATTAAGTTGTTCCTGGATTTTGGCCCCGAGATTGGGGAGCGCAAGAGTTCGGCTCAAATCACAGCGCACTACGACATTGAGACTTTGCCGGGACGGAAGGTGCTGGCGGTTGTGAATTTCGCACCAAGGCAGATTGGGAAATTCATGTCAGAGGTGCTTGTGCTTGGTGTGCCTGATGCGAACGGCGAAGTGGTTTTGTTGAAGCCTGACAAGGACGTGCCCGTTGGGGTGAGGATGTACTGATGTCTAAGCTTTTGATTACACGTCCTTTGCCGGAAGCTGTTGTATCCGAGGTTGATCCTGGCTTTGACGTCTCGGTGCGGGAAGAAACCTTGCCGCTGAGTGCCGATGAGATGGCCAGTGCTTTGGAGGAGTACGACGCGATCTTGCCGACGCTTGGCGATCCTTTGTCTGCTGAAGTGATAGCGTCAGCGAAGTCTCTGCGTTGCAAACTCCTCGCGAACTTCGGCGTAGGGTACAACCACATCGACGTTGCCGCAGCCAAAGCCACAGGGATGGTCGTGTCGAACACGCCGGGAGCGGTGACTGATGCAACGGCGGACATTGCCTTGACGCTGATGTTGATGACATGTCGTCGTGCCGGTGAGGGCGAGCGAGCTGTGCGGGCGGGTCAGTGGCCTGGGTGGCATCCGACCCAGTATCTCGGGCTGCATATGTCGGGGAAGACCGTCGGCATTGTCGGGATGGGACGGATAGGGAAAGCGATTGCGCGCCGAGCTGCTCTTGGATTTGGCATGGAGGTTGTGTTCTACAACCGATCGCGCGTTGAGGAATCAGGCTTTCCGGCGACGCAACTAGAGACTTTGGCCGAAGTCTGCGCCGCGGCGGACGTGGTGGTTATGGCGGTTCCGGCGACACCTACAACGCATCACATGATGGACGCTGAAGCGCTGTCGCACATGCAACGACACGGTGTGCTTGTGAACATTGCTCGTGGCGATGTGGTGGACGAGGCGGCTTTGATTGCAGCCTTGCAAGCCGGGCAAATCGCAGGCGCGGGATTGGACGTTTATGAGTTCGAACCCAAGGTTCCTGAAGCTTTGAAGGCGATGGAAAACGTCACTTTACTGCCGCATCTGGGGACAGCAGCTTTGGAAGTGCGCGTCGATATGGGACTGATGGCGGTCGCGAATTTGAACGCTTGGGTCAAGGGTGAGCCGTTGCCGAACGCGGTCAACTAGCGGTCGCCGATCGCTTCGCGCCAGTGTTTTCGACAGAGCGACACGTAGGTTTCGTTGCCGCCGATTTGGACCTGATCGCCGTCGGCGAGGGCATTGCCGTCTTCGTCCTGGCGGACAACCATCGTTGCTTTTTTGCCGCAAAAACAGATAGTTCGGGCCTCACGCATCTCATCGGCGAGGGCGAGAAGTGCGGCCGAGCCCGGGAAAAGCTCACCCCGAAAATCCACGCGAAGGCCATAGCACATAACCGGGACGTTCAGGTCATCGACGGCGCGGGCGAGTTGCCAAACCTGTTCTTTGGTGAGGAACTGTGCCTCGTCAATGAACACGCAGGCGACAGGCCCTTTTTTCAGGCGACGTCTGAGCATGTCGAAGAGGTCAGTCTCGGTGTCGTACATATCTGCTTTGGACTTGATACCGATGCGGCTGCCGATCACGCCTTCGCCCGCACGCCCGTCAAAGGATGCCGTGAGCAGATACGTTTGCATTCCCCGTTCGCGGTAGTTGTAAGACGCCTGCAAGAGCAGGGTCGATTTGCCCGCGTTCATCGTGGAATAATGGAAGTAGAGCTTGGCCATAAGCGCGGGTTAACCTGCTGTCCGGGCGCGGACAAGGGCTAGATCCGCTCGAGCACCGCTGATCCTACGGAATACCCGGCGCCAAACGAGCAGACGAGACCAATGTCTCCTGATTCCATATCTGCGGAGTATTTGGAGAAGGCGATGATGGAACCTGCCGAAGAGGTATTGGCGTAGTCTTGCAGGATGTTGGGCTGCTCGCCCGGCTCGGGATCGCGGCCAAGAACCTTCTTACCGATGTAGTCGTTCATGGTCTTGTTTGCCTGGTGCAACCAGAGGCGTTTGAGGTCGTCAGAGGCAACATTTTCGGCGTCCAGATGCGCACCGATGTGACGCGATACCATGGGCAGAACTTCTTTGAAAACCTTCCGGCCTTCCTGCATGAATTGCATGTCTCGGCGGTCTTCCATTTGATCGTGAGCGCGGCGCAAAAATCCGTTATTGTTGCGAATATTGTTAGAGAACTTGGTCGCACAACGGGTTGAACGGACGCGGAAACCAGTCATGCCTTCAGCCTCGCGTTCTATCACCATGGCGGTGGCGACATCGCCGAAGATGAAGTGGCAATCTCGGTCGCGCCATTCCAGGTGCGCGGAGCAAATCTCGGGGCTGACGACGACGGCGCATTGAACTGAGCCTGTGCGGATCATGTCGGCTGCAGTTTGCAGGCCAAACGTCGCCGAAGAGCAGGCAACGTTCATGTCGTAGGCAAAGCCTCCTGCACCCAACAGCTTTTGGATCTCCACGGCTATGGCTGGGTAGGCACGTTCGTGGTTGGAGGCAGCGCAGAGGACGAGGTCGACATCTGACGAGTCGCGACCTGCGGCGGCGAGGGCCTTGTTGATTGCGTCGATGCCCATTTCGGCCATGAGGGACGGCGCATTGTCGGCTCGCGCGTCCAGCCGTGGTGCCATGCGGGTTGGGTCGAGAATTCCTTCTTTATCAATCACATAGCGCTGTTCGATCCCGCTGGCCTCCCGGATGAAGTCAGCATTCGAGTGCATTTTGGCGGCCACTTCACCTTTAACGATCTCCTCCTCGTGGGCGGCGTTGAAGCGGTCCACATAGGCGTTGAAACTGGTGACAAGTTCATCATTGGTGATGATATTCTCGGGCGTAAAAACGCCGGTTCCGGTAATGATGGGCTGAAACATTTGGGCCTCGCGCAGCTGGTGAGTTTACGTAGCGGGAAGGCACGAAATGGAGCAAGCGTGACGCTGGGTCGCTTTGAGAGCAAGACCGGAATTGACGCAACGTTCGGTGACTTGGCGCGGTACGCAGCGGCAGTGGGTTAACGCGTTGAGATGCTTGGAAAAGCCAAATCGGTATCGTGTCGGTATTACGTCGGTATTACGTCGGTGCGACCGTCCGGTGATTACCGCTGTCGCGCAACATTTGGCGCGAGCGCCTGGGATTGCTACCTTTGGGCAAAGACGGCGCACCTGATTTAACAAGGGTCCAGATGGTTCAGTATAAAGCGAACTCGCCCGAGGCGTATCTAAACGAAATTGATGATGATTGGCGGAAAGAACGTTTGCTGGAGATCCGGCAGGCAATCTTTGAGTTGGTGCCAGAGGTTAGCGAGGACATCGGCTATGGCATGCTCCGGTTTGCGCGAAAGGGTCATGTGTTTTGCCATTTGAATGCGCAGAAGTCATTTGTGGGTCTATACTTGGGGAACGTTGCCAGACTGGATCCGGATGGGAAAATCACCTCGGATTTGAATGTGGGCAAAGGCTGCATTCGAGTGCGCAAGAAGGACAGTATCGAGGTCCTGCGCACTCTGATGTCTCGAAAGGCGGCAATGCCGGCAAGCGGCGATAGCTGCTAACTGATTAAGCGCCTTGCAAACTACGCACTTCGATCTCGCCATCGCGGCGCGCGACCATCGCCTCGGCGGCGGCGTGGGCCGCGGCGGCGGTGGTGTAGTACGGGATCTTGTCCATGAGCGCGACGTTCCGCATCGAACGCGAGTCCTCGACCGCTTGCGCGCCTTCGGTGGTATTCATCACTAGAGATACACCGCCGTCCTTCATCACGTCGACGATGGTGCGCCCACCTTCATAGGCTTTGTTGACCACATCTGACGGAATGCCGTTTTCAGTGAGGAAGCTGGCGGTGCCGCGGGTGGCAAGGATTTTCAGACCGAGATCGTGGAGCATCTTGGCGGTGTCCACCAGTTGGTCGGTTTTGTCAGCGTCCTTGATCGAGAAAAAGACCGTTCCGGCGGTCGGCAAGTCGACACCTGCGCCAAGCTGAGCCTTTAGAAAGGCGCGCGCAAAGGAGCGGTCCCATCCCATGACTTCGCCGGTGGAGCGCATTTCCGGACCGAGGATAGTGTCGACGCCTGGGAAACGGGCAAAGGGCAGGACAGCCTCCTTGACGGAGAACCATGGCGTACGGAAGTCGGCAAGCCGCAGGGGATCGCCGATTGGAATTGTCACATCGTCGCTCACTGGCTGGTGCGGCTCGGCGATTGGGAAATCCGCGAGTTTTTCACCTGCCATCAAACGCGCGGCGATGGAGGCAATGGCGCTGTCGACGGCCTTGGCGACAAACGGGACGGTGCGAGACGCGCGGGGGTTCACTTCGATGAGGTAAACCTCACCGTTTTTGATCGCGAACTGCACGTTCATCAGGCCAACGACTTTGAGTTCTTTGGCCAATGCGATGGATTGACGGATTAACTCGTCCACGATGTCTTTTGGCAGAGTGTGTGGTGGGAGCGAGCAGGCGCTGTCGCCGGAGTGGACACCAGCCTCTTCGATGTGCGGCATGATGCCCGCGACGTGCAAGGTCTCGCCGTCGGCGAGGGCGTCGACGTCAACTTC
>CAZMRS010000218.1:0-4963 GCA_964568435.1 uncultured Boseongicola sp.
GAAGACTTCGCAACAAGCGTTGCCCGGCAGTTGGTGGGCGATCCTGAGCTCGAAATCGAACTCATCAGCGCCAACACCTGGACAGTGAACGACGCTTACGCGACCAATATGCAAAAGGGCCGTGTGTTCATTATGGGCGATGCCGCACACCGGCACCCTCCCTCGAACGGGCTGGGTTCGAATACGTCAATCCAGGACAGCTTTAATCTGGCCTGGAAACTGGCGGCGGTTGTGAAGGGGCAGGCCGGCGACGCGCTTTTGGACAGCTACACAGAAGAACGCGCACCGGTTGCCAAGCAGATTGTCACACGTGCCAATAAGTCGATCGGAGAGTTCGGTCCGATCTTCGAAGCCTTGGGCATGACGGGCGGCGACGACGTTGAGAAGATCAAGGCGGGCATCGCGGCGCGATGCGATGCCGGGGAAGCTGCCGAGAGACAGCGCGCCGCTATCCGCGATGCGATTGCCTTCAAGAAATACGAATTCGATGCACATGGCGTCGAGATGAACCAACGCTACAAGTCGAGTGCCATCGTCACCGACGGTCAGATGGAGCCAGCCTTCGAACTGGACGCGGAACTTCACTATCAACCAACCACCTGGCCCGGTGCCCGGCTGCCGCACGTTTGGGTCTTTGACCATGATACCGGCGCGCAGGTTTCGACGCTCGATCTCTGTGGGAAGGGTGCCTTCTCCATTTTGACCGGTATCGGGGGTGAAGCCTGGTGTGCGGCTGCCGAGAAGGTTGCAAACGAGATGGGACTTGCCCTTAACTGCCATGTCATTGGACCGCGGCAGAAATACGTCGACCATGTTGGCGACTGGGCGCGCGCTTCTGAGATCTCCGATACAGGATGCTTGCTCGTCCGACCCGATCACCATGTTGCGTGGCGGATCGACGAAATGGCCGATGACCCGGAGGCAGAACTGGCCCGTGTCCTCACCACAATTCTTGCACGATAGGAGCCCTGCCATGTTGGAAGGACTGCCCAAGGCATATTTCACAGAAGAAGACTCAGCGGATGTCGTGACAAGCCAAAACGTGAATGCCGAAGACGCTCGCCTAAGAGAGGTAATGAACGCAATCACCAGACACCTGCATGCCGCGATCAAGGAGATCGAGCCGACACAGGATGAATGGATGAAAGCCATTATGTTCCTGACCGATACGGGTCACAAATGCGACGATTGGCGGCAAGAGTTTATCCTCCTCTCCGACGTTCTCGGAGTGTCGATGCTGGTTGATGCGATCAACTCGCGCCGCCCTGCCGGTGCGTCTGAGAATACCGTGCTGGGGCCTTTCCACATTGGCGGCACCCCGGAATACCCGATGGGTACAAACATCTGCCTTGATGGGAAAGGCGAGGATATGGTGGTGCGAGGCCGCGTTTTGGATGTCGAAGGCAACCCCTTGGAAGGCGTGAAGATCGACGTTTGGCAAGCCAACGACGAAGGCTTCTATGATGTCCAGCAGAAGGGTATTCAGCCCGATTTCAATTTGCGGGGAGTCTTCCGGACGGGTTCAGACGGCAGTTATTGGTTCAAAGCGGTACGACCCAAGCATTACTCGATCCCGACTGATGGTCCGGTTGGAAAGCTCCTCGATGACCTCGGGCGGCATCCGTATCGTCCGGCGCACTTACACTACATCATCTCCAAAGACGGGTATGATGAAGTAACCACGCATATCTTCGACCCGGATGACATTTACATCGACAACGACGCCGTCTTTGGCGTGAAAGAAAGCTTGATTGCCGAGTTCGAGAAGGTCGAAGACCCGGCAAAGATTGCGGAAATGGAGTTCCAAGGCTCGCATTACTGGGACGTTGAGTTCGACTTTGTATTGGCTCCCAAGACCTGATCCATGAGCGATCCATGCATCATCTGTGTTGCGATCACTGGATCCTTGCCTCGCAAAGAGATGAACCCGGCTGTGCCGATCACCGTTGAGGAGCAAGTCGAAAGCACACAGGAGGCATTTGAAGCCGGGGCCACGATTTGCCATGCGCATGTCCGAAATGACGATCAAACGCCTTCAAGTGATCCGGAAAAGTTCGCGCGTTTGAAAGAAGGGCTGGAGAAGCACTGCCCGGGCATGATTATCCAGTTCTCTACCGGTGGCCGGTCAGGCGCTGGAAAAGAGCGCGGCGGCATGTTGTCTTTGAAACCGGATATGGCCTCGCTTTCGGTGGGCTCAAACAATTTCCCGACACGCGTTTATGAAAACCCGCCCGATCTGGTCTCCTGGCTCGCCGCCGAAATGCAGGCAAACGACGTGAAACCCGAGATCGAGGCCTTTGACCTCAGCCACATCCTACAGGCGGCCCGAATGCACGAAGAGGGCGCAATCTCGGATACGCCTTATGTCCAATTCGTGATGGGCGTTAAGAATGCAATGCCAGCAGATCGGCACGTGTTCGACTTTTATGTTCAGACCGTGAGCCGACTATTTCCCGGTGCCCCATGGTGCGCCGCCGGGATCGGACGCGAGCAGATCAAGGTAAACGAGTGGTCGATTGCGGCCGGTGGCCATGCCCGAACGGGACTGGAAGACAACATTCGACTTGATCGCAATACGCTCGCCCCCTCGAACGCAGCGCTGGTCAAACGTACCGCCGAGATATGCGCCGCGCATAACCGTGCCGTCGCAACGACAAGCCAAGCGCGCGAGCTACTTGGCCTTCGCACGCAGACCTGAAAAAAACGGAAGTATTCGTAAACTCCGATTATGCCGAAGCTAACACCAAATCCGATGCTTTCTCGCCAATCATGATCGCAGGCGCATTGGTGTTGCCAGACACGATCTCAGGCATGATGGAGCAATCGGCTACGCGCAGCCCTTCAACGCCATGAACCTTTAGCTCAGCATCCACGACGGCGTCAGCACCTTGGCCCATTTTGCATGTGCCAGTCGGGTGATAAATGGAAACGCTGTTGTTGCGCGCCCAATCAAGCGTGCCTTCGTAATCGTCCATGTCCAAGTCGCCGGTGGGACGGAACTCTTCAGCGATCTTCGTGCTAAGCGGGGCATGTCGCGCGATCTTGCGCGCAATGTTGACGCCATCGACAATCGTTCTGCAGTCGGTTTCGGTCGACAAGTAGTGCGGATGGATCTTCGGGTAGGTCTTGGGTGACGGCCCGTCCAATACAATCTCGCCTTTGCTTTCCGGCCGCAGCTGACAGACAGACATCGTGAAAGCAGAGAAGGGGTGTACCCCTTCGCCCGGGCTATCTGCGGACCAGGGCTGGACGTGAAACTGAATGTCCGGAGTGGCGACATCATCGTTGGTTTTCATAAACCCAGTCGCAAGACTTGCCGCCATGGTCATCGGGCCGGACCGGAACATCGCATATTTCAAGGCGATACGGGCTTGGTTGAACAAGCTGCGGACCTCGTCGTTCAGCGTTGCCTCGTTGCACTTGAACACAAGGCGGGCCTGCAAATGATCCTGAAGGTTTTTGCCGACACCAGGCAAGTCGCGCACCGTTTCAATCCCGTTGGCCTGAAGCTGTTCCCCATCGCCGATGCCCGAGAGCATCAGGATCTGAGGCGAATTGATTGCGCCACCGGACAGAATGATTTCACGCCGCGCTGTAATGGTCTTCTCACGGCCACTTCCGTCGATATAGCTGACACTTTTTGCGCGACCTTCTTCGATGTTGACCTTGCTGACGAGGGCTTTGGTGACGATCTGAAGATTGCTGCGCTGTCGTGCTGGCTTGAGGTAAGCCACGGCGGAGCTGCATCTCCGGCCATTCTTCGCGGTCAATTGGAAGTAACCAACGCCTTCCTGCGTCGCGCCATTATAGTCCGGGTTGAATGCGTAACCCGCAGATTGGGCCGCTGCGACCCACGCGTCGCAGATTGGACGTTGAATGCGCATGTTCGATACAGCAAGCGGGCCTTCGTCTCCGTGGAACTCATCGGCACCACGCTCATTTGACTCCGCACGCTTGAAGAGTGGAAGAACATCCTCCCATCCCCAACCGGAATTTCCCATCTGGCGCCAACGATCATAATCCTCGGCTTGTCCTCGGACATAGAGAAGCCCGTTCAATGAGGACGATCCACCCAGCACCTTGCCACGCGGCCAGTCGATGGAGCGACCGTTCAAGCCTGGATCGGGTTCAGTTCTGTAGCACCAGTCCACTTTTGGATTGTGCATGGTTTTGAAGTAGCCGACGGGAATGTGGATCCAAGGGTTCGTGTCAGCCGGACCGGCCTCCAACAGGGTAACCTTGTTGTTGGGATTTTCGCTCAGTCGATTGGCTAATACGCAACCTGCAGAGCCCGCACCCACCACGACATAATCTGATTCCACGACGGCCCCTCCGATAATATTTGAAAAACTACTATACAGGATGGAAATCACATTCTACACTTTTTTGAAACGAAACGTCTCATTAATGACCATAACGGGAGGAAAGTATGGGAATATTTGATCGTGTAAAAGGAGTCTCACGCCGGGATTTCTTTAAGATTGCAGGGACTTACGGCATGAGTTCGACCCTGCTGGCGGCCGGTACATTCGGCGGCGCTATGACAGCAGCAAACCTAGCGAAAGCTGCCGAGTCAACCTACAACAAGCGCTTCGCGAAAGAAGCAAAGTACAATTTGAAGTTCGGTGCTGCCGGTTTCAACCAGCAAAACCTTCTGATCGAGCGCGCCGGTTGCCTCGAATTTGCACGCGATCTTGAAGAGCGCACAGATGGTGAAATTCGGATCGAATTCATCGGCAACAACCAGATCTGTGGCCAGCTGTCTTGCGTTGAAAAAGCTCAGCAGGGCATCATCGACATTTACGCTGCTTCCACTCAGAACTCCGCTGGTGGCGCGCCGTACCTGAACGTGCTCGACTATGCCTACATGTTCCGTAGCCGTGCGGACCAGTACTACTTCATGTACTCGCCGGAATCGCAGCGTATCCTCCGCGATCCGTTTGAAAAGCGTCACGGCCTGAAG
>CAZMRS010000219.1:0-4953 GCA_964568435.1 uncultured Boseongicola sp.
GCACCAGTTTTCCCAAGCCTCGGTATTTCTGGCATAAGAACTTTGAATTGATGCAGTCAGACGCACCGGCACTATGTGAAAAATAAGTTGATTAGAGTTGATCCTTTCGGAAATGTCGGAGCGCCTGATAGATGGGGCGCCATGGCGGCAAGGGTCGAGTTTCTGACCGGCTAGCAAACCAGGGTTGCAGAGTTCTTGGGTGCGATCTGGCAATCCGAAACCGCTTTGTGTGGGCAGTAGCAAAGCACCATTTGCTCGATAAGCATTGCGACTCAGTAAAAACTCGGTCGTTAGCATTTGCAATGCGCCAATGGCAGCCGTGGAGCAAGACTTGCGAAAACTCGCTTTGTCTGATGATCGGACGCCCACGCCAGGTCGATTTAAATTCGAGGCGCCATCCAAGACTGCACCTAGCCTACGAAAAGAGCGGCGTTGCCTCCGGCAGCAGTGGTGTCAACACACAAGTGACGTTCGTGCATGACATGCCCGACGTCCGGCATACCGGTGATCAAAGGTAGGATTGGTCCCTTCCTTTGCGCCAATGATTTTGCCAATTCAGTGGCATCGTCGCCCCACCACATTACACCATTGATCCCTTCAAGTTCGGATAGAGCCTCGGGAGGAAGAGAGCCATCAGCTTCTACGGGGCAACCGCCTAGAGCATGGACGGCGGCGGCCTGCGCTTGCGCTGCTTCGTGGCCAGGCCCCATGCAAAGGATTGGACCTCGTGGTGAGAGACGAAGAGTGTTGGTCTCGCCAGTTGGGCCAAGCATTGGCAAGACGGTACCTTCGGAGGAGTCTATTGCTGCGGCAGTAAGGCGTTGTTGAAGATCTTCCAGATCGGCGGTCGCAGACCAAGAGCCTGCGTTTAATGGTGCCGCGGAACGCCCAAAGCGAGCTAGATAGTGGGGGCCTCCTGCCTTTGGGCCGGTACCTGACAACCCCTCTCCACCAAAGGGCTGGGAGCCCACGACGGCGCCGATTTGGTTGCGGTTCACGTAGACGTTTCCAGCGCGAACGCTGTCAGAGACGTCCTGCACGCGTTGGTCAATCCGGGTATGAAGGCCAAATGTCAGGCCGTATCCAGAGCTATTTATGTCCGAAATAACCTTGTCGATTTCTCCTGCCTTGAACGTCGCGATATGCAGAACCGGTCCGAAGACTTCTCGCTCGAGATCAGAAATGCCTGATACGGAGATTAATGCTGGTGGAGCAAATGTGCCCTGTTCCGGGACATTCAGCGCGTGGATTACACGACCTTCGCTTTCGGCTTGATCAACGTGAGCATGAATTGTCGCCAACGCCTCGGCATCGATGACGGGACCAATGTCAGTCGAAAGATCCCATGGGTCGCCGAGGGTCAGTTCGTCCATCGCTCCTTTCATCATCTCGACTATGGCAGGCGCGATGTCGTCCTGGACATACAGGCACCGGAGCGCCGAACATCTTTGTCCGGCCGACTGAAATGCTGAGGCTACGATATCACGCACGGCCTGTTCGGGCAGCGCCGTGCTATCGACAATCATCGCGTTCAGACCGCCTGTTTCGGCGATCAATGGTGAACCGGGCGCCATGTTCTCGGCCATCGATGCTTGGATGATTTTCGCCGTTTCGGTTGATCCGGTGAACACGACGCCTGAGATGCGCGGGTCGGACGTCAGGGCGGCTCCGACTGTGTGCCCTGGCCCCGGCAAAAGCTGTAAGGCTGAGTCGGGCACGCCAGCATCTTTCAGGAGACGCACCGCAATTGCTGCCGTCAAAGGTGTTTGCTCAGCTGGTTTTGCAAGCACTCCGTTGCCGGCGGCCAGCGCCGCAGAAACTTGTCCCGTAAAAATCGCAAGTGGGAAGTTCCATGGGCTGATAGCGGTGAATATACCGTGAGGTTCGAGGCGCGTCTCTTCAGCCTGAACAGCGTAGTACCGCAGGAAGTCTACCGCCTCGCGAACTTCCCCGACCGCATCAAGCCAGGTTTTTCCGGCTTCTTTTGCCAGAACTGAAAAGAATACCTCGACGTTCGCCTCGTAAAGGTCAGCCGCCTTTCGCAACACATGCGCGCGTTCTTCTACGGGAACCTCCCAGGCAGACGAATTGGCGATGGCCTGAGCAACGGTTTCTTCATCTGCAATTGTGACCGAAGCAATCTGGTGTCCGGTGCTGGGGCTCGTAACGTCTGCGATAGTTCCCTCCGAACGCCCGACGGTGACGGGGCCGGCATCTGGCAAGGATTCCGGTCGGTGCTTTTGGATTCTCTCAATTGTCCCCAAATCGCTGAGGTCGAGGCCTCCTGAGTTCTTTCGCCCAGTCCCGTAGATCTCCGCAGGTTTCAGCAGTCCTTTTGGCGGGGCAGCATCGCGAATTGAAACGAATGGGTCTTGTGCGATTTCTTCTGGGCCAACGCTTTCATCAACGATCTGGTGCACGAAACTTGAGTTTGCGCCGTTCTCAAGAAGCCGGCGGACGAGGTACGCCAACAAATCCTGGTGTTCTCCGACCGGCGCGTAAATGCGGCATCGACCTTTGGTGTCTTTGAGGACTATGTCGTGTAGTCTTTCGCCCATTCCATGCAAGCGCTGGAATTCATATGGGCGGCCATTGGCAAGCACTTGGATTGCGGAAACCGAATGGGCGTTGTGGGTGGCGAATTGCGGATAGATGCGATCGCTGTAGTCAAAGAGTTTTTTAGCCAGAGCTATATAGCTGACATCGGTCGCCACCTTTGACGTGAACAACGGAAAGTCAGGGTGACCTTCAACTTGCGCCAGTTTCATCTCGGTGTCCCAATAGGCACCCTTGACCAAGCGAACCATAATTCGGCGATCTAAACGCTTCGCGGTTTCATAGAGCCAATCCAGTGTTCGCCCGGCACGTTTGCCATAAGCTTGTACGACAACCCCAAACCCGTCCCAGCCTTCCAGTGAAGGATCAGAGAGAACCGCCTCAATCACATGCAAGGACAGCACCAAACGGCTCTGTTCTTCCGCGTCGATATTGAAACCCATACCCGCGGCTTTTGCTTGTTGCGCCAATTGCAACACGATTGGCACCAACTCTGCCATGACGCGATTTTGTTGGGCCACCTCGTAACGCGGATGAAGTGCAGATAACTTGACAGAGATTCCGGGATTTTCTGCCACGTCGTGTGACGTGCAGGCCCCAGCGATCTTTGAAATCGCGTGAGCATAACTCTCCGCATACCGCTTGGAGTCAGCCATGGTCATAGCCGCTTCACCCAGCATGTCGTAACTGTAGGTATAGCCTTCGACTTCCAGTTCGCCGGCCTCAACCAAAGCGTCGTCAATTGTCTGTCCCAGCACGAACTGGCGTCCCATCTCGCGCATGGCCCGACCTACTGCGAGGCGGATGACCGGCTCACCAACGCGTTTAATGGCGCGACGCAGTGTGCCCGCGACTCCGAGTTGTTCATCGTCAAGGACGCGACCTGTCAGCATCAAAGCCCAAGTGGATGCATTGACAAGTGAGGACGTGGCCGTTCCGAGATGTTTGCCCCAGTCTGACGGCACGATCTTGTCTTCAATCAATGCGTCAAGAGTCTCGGTATCAGGCACGCGCAACATCGCCTCGGCCAAGCACATTAGCGCGACACCTTCATTTGTTGATAGCCCGTACTCTGCGAGGAACAGCTCCATGAGGCTTGGCTTCTTTTCGGCTCGTATCCTGCGCACAAGATCTGCTGCATTTTCGGATATCAACGACCGGCTGGCATCGCTGAGTGCAGCAGTCTTTACAAGCTTAGATAACAGTTTCTCTTCATCGCAAAACTTGGCATCGGTGGTGAAACTTGAAACCATTTTGCGTACTTTCTGCAGGTTAATAGCCATTCACTTAGCTACCTAGAATAATACGTTCTCTATGGTCTGTGTGACTACATTGATGTAAATTGGGAGGTGAACAGACTAATATTCATGTCTTTTGAGGTCTTTTATGATTGAGCTTGATCCGATTGACAGGAAGATCCTCGACGAGCTGACTGCGGATGCGAGAGTTCCCATCGCGGAGCTTGCACGTCGGGTAAACCTGTCAAAAACACCCGTCGCGGCAAGAATAAGACACCTGGAAGAAATCGGTCTGATAACCGGCTATCGAGCCGTGCTGTCACCGCTAAGGCTCGGGTTGAGCCACGTCACTTTCGTGGAGGTGCGCCTATCCGACACCCGAGAGAGAGCGCTGCAGGCATTTAACGAAGCGGTTCGAAAAATTCCCGAGGTCGAAGAATGTCACATGATCGCCGGAGGTTTCGATTATCTACTCAAAGTGCGTTCTCGCACAATCGAAGACTATCGCCGTATCATGGCGGAGTCTTTGTCGTCCTTGCCAAATGTCCACTCCACATCAACCTACGTTGCAATGGAGGCAGTCGTCGAAGGAAATGCGGTCGGTTTTTTTTGACCGCCACTCCTGTTCCTTGCGGCGTCACACGGGCGGCTTGTCAGAAATGTAGACGTTAGCTGTACCCTTTTGGCGTATCGGTGGATTATCTATTGAAATCAACTTGAGCCACATGTCGTACGTCTTCTTAGTCCGCAAAGCGGTCAATCGAGATGGCTCAGCCTTCCCGAGATCTGCTATCGGGCTATCCGATCGATGGTTGTTTATCGCGAAAGCATTGCAAACAGTTTTTGCATCTGATTGCGTCCTAGGCAGCTATCCGGAAGGCTGCCAACTTTCGTGGTGCTTGAACCCGCTAACCGTTCTGGAGTTCGATTTTCAAGAACCAGCGAGTGCGCCCGTGAGGATCTCGATAGAGCGGCTGGCGCTGGAGTTTCTTTGACTGTGGCGACGGCTTGTCCGCAGACATAACCTTAGTGAATTGCTCCGTGCGGCTCGCTCCAGTGGGATTACGATCCTTGTCAACAATATGCTTGGACATCATGACCTCCCGATATTGACGAGTCGAATAGTAACACAAATCTCAAACTCGCTCAGCACTTCCTG
>CAZMRS010000220.1:0-4939 GCA_964568435.1 uncultured Boseongicola sp.
TCCCGCCGTCGATCATCTTCATCGTCTACGGCTTCTTGATGAACCTGCCGATCTCTGACCTCTTCGTTGCTGGTATCCTGCCAGGCACAGCGATGGTTATCGGTATGCAGCTCGCTTGCTGGATCATCTGCCGTATCAACGGCTGGGGCTACCTTATCCCTCTGCAACTGAACCGTGTTTTGAAGACCGGTTTTGGCGCTTGGCTTGGCTTCTTTGCCATCGGCCTGGTGCTCTGGGGGATCTATACAGGTAAGTTCTCGCCGACTGAAGCAGCTGGTGTGACCGTGGGCTTCTGTATCATCGCAGGCGTACTGTCCTGGGTGTTCAGCCGCCTGTTGCGGCTTCGGTCCGACAAGGAATGGAATGAGAAAAGCTACGCCGAAATGCTGGTTGTGGAAGGCTTCACGATCCCGGAAATTCCGGGCATCACGATGCGTTCTGCAGAAATCACCGGTATTCTTGCACCGCTGATCGCCATCTCGGTTGTGATGCAGCAGATCCTGTCGCTTCTTGGCGCGCAGGCTGTGATCGGAGATTTCGTGACGTCAATGGGCGGCTACTACGCCGTTCTGTTCACTGCGATGTTCATCGTATTCTTCTCCGGTATGGTGCTCGAGTCGCTTCCGGTGACGATCATCTTGGCACCAATTCTTGCACCCATCGCTGCGGGTGTGGGCGTTGATCCAATCCACTTCTCGGTGATCTTCCTTGTTGGCGCGTCCATCGGGTTCATCACACCGCCCTACGGCTTGAACCTATATGTGGCGTCCGGTGTGACCGGCGTGCCGTACTTCCGACTGCTGCGCTACACGGTGCCCTACCTGATCGCCTTGATCAGCGTTTGGTTCCTCATCGCGCTGACGCCGGAAATGGCACTGGCGCTGTTGCCCAACAGATAAGGCAAGGCAATGCCAGACGATCAAATGCAAGCAACCAAAACTCAGATTCCTACGAATCTTCGGTTGCTTGTATTGATCGAAGAAGTCGCAAAAAGGGGTGGGCCGGTCACGCCGGCCGCCCTCTCTGAAGCGCTCGATCTTCCGCGGGCAACAATTCACAGACTGCTGACCACAGCCGAAAGTGAAGGCTTCCTTCAAAAAGATCTGGATGGGCGCTCGTACGGGCCAGGAAAACGGCTCCGCAAGATGTCGACCAACACACTATCCTCGCAAAGGATCCGAACTGAACGGTTGATCGTGATGAAGCGGCTTGCCGAGCAAGTGGGCGAGACCTGCAACCTCGCGGTCCCTGATCGCTTTAGAATGGTATACTTGGAACGGGTTGAAACCCATTGGCCGCTGCGCATTCAGTTCCCTATTGGAGCGACGGTCCCTTTTCACTGTACGGCAAGTGGGAAGATGTATCTCGCGTCCCTGAGACGCGATAAGCTGGACCGTCTTTTGCAGGGTCTGGAGTACGAAAAGTTCACCGATAATACGATCACTGACCCGGATGTGCTTCGAAAAGAGGTCGATCTTACACAGCGACGTGGTTACGGGACCGATGAGGCGGAATTCATAGACGGCATGGCCGCCATCGCTGTGGCCATCCGGGACAATGAGCAGCGCCTTCTGGCGACCTTGTCCATCCACGCACCGATACAGCGGCTTTCCATACAAGGTCTGGAAAAGAACCTGGAACGGCTGCTGAAGGCGGCGGGACAGCTCGAAAGGCTCGTCTTGGACTAAGCCGCTGCCTTAGTCGACCGAGCTTACCCAGCTCAAAAGAACCCTGCGATCTTCGTCCGGCATCTCAAACGCGTTAGGCGGGGGCATGGCTTTGGAATAACCTGCCTGAAGAGCGATTGAATTGGCGTGCCGGGCAACGTCAGCTTCTGTTTCAAGCAGAACACCCTTTGGGGCCCATCGAATACCCGGCCACACAGGCTCCCGAGCATGGCACATCGAACAATTCCCAAGAACGATGTCATGCGCCTCTTCAAAGCCCTCCGCCGCGACAAGACGCTCTTCCACGGCCGTCAAAGGTCGGGCTTCAGCACTGTCATAGTCATCAAACAACGCCGCCGTTGATAGCCAGGCCATAATGATGAAAATCACAACCGTGACAGCCCAGGTCCAATGCGGGTTCCCGGCACGTGCGTGACGCGTATTAAAGTAATGCCGGATCGTCACCCCTAACAGGAACACAAGGCTAGCAATGATCCATGCGTTCTCCGTCCCGAAGGCGAGGGGATAGTGGTTAGACAGCATCAAGAAAACGACAGGCAGTGTCAGGTAGTTATTGTGCGTAGAGCGCAGCTTCGCGATCTTGCCATACTTGGCATCCGGAGTACGCCCGGCCTTGAGATCTGCAACAACAATCCGCTGATTAGGCATGATGATGAAAAACACGTTCGCTGTCATGATCGTGGCGGTAAAGGCGCCAAGATGCAGGAGCGCCGCACGCCCTGTGAACACCTGATTAAGCCCCCAAGACATCACCACGATGATCGCGAACAAAACCAGCATCATGGCCGTCGGGTGATCTCCGAGTGACGATTTGCACAGGAAATCATAGAGGATCCAGCCAACAGCAATGGTCGCTGCCGAGATGAGTATCCCTTGCCACAGCGCAAGTTCAGCTTTTGTTGGGTCGAGAAGATACAATTCTCCACCAACCCAATAGACGATCATCAACAGCGCCGCGCCCGAGAGCCACGTCCAATAGCTCTCCCATTTGAACCACGTCAGATGGTCTGGCATCGCCTCGGGTGCCACGAGATACTTTTGAATGTGATAAAAGCCACCGCCGTGGACCTGCCATTCCTCGCCATCAGCAGGGCCCGGAATTTTTCGGTTCAATCCCAGATCAAGCGCGATGAAGTAGAACGAGGAACCGATCCAAGCAATTGCCGTGACGACATGCAACCAGCGGACTGCAAATTCGGTCCAAGACCAAAGAACGGCGAAATCATACATGGATGTGAGAAGCTCCAGACTACAGCGCATCCATGAAAGGCAAATGGCATGTGAAACGCAAGCCTAGAACATCATGCAATCCGCACCGGGGGGAAGCTCTTCGGTACCTTCAGGCAGGGTGGGCGTGTAGTTGAAGCTCGCAATGGACGCCCCTTGGTCAAACGCGATGAAAAGCTCGTTTGACCCTGGCCGTATCGCGATACCCTCAGGGTCAATCCCGTACTCCAGCAGAGACACCGTGTTCAGCAATGCGCCATCGGCGTCGAATTCATAGAGACTGTTTGACCCCTCTAGGTCGTCCACGATCAAAAGATGTCCCGTACGTGGGTCCCGTGCGATCCCTTGTGCTTCGTATAGTGGAGGATCGAGAGACAACGTATTGATACGGCGAAGTATTTCTCCGTCAGGTGACATCCACGTCATGTGCTCGGGATCATCCTCGACCGTGATAACGGTCCCATCTTCCAACACAACCATGCCTTCGGTATCAGCCCATTCACCTTCAATGCGAAACGGCTCGCCCAAGGTGTCACCATTCTTTGTAATCCGCTGAAACCGTCCGCCACCGTCGGCAACGATCAGGTTGTTTCCATCAAGCGCAATCGCTTTGATCCGATACAAGTCGGAACCCACCCTGCGCAATTCCAGTCCATCTAGCGTCACAAGAATGGCTTCGGGGCCCTCGTTCGCAATCCACAACCCACAAAACGCCGGATCATATTCAAGGCTTGCAGGTCGATTGAGGGCATACCGGTTTGTCAGTTGAAGATTAAGCGCGTGCACAGGAGCCAGCGCTCCAAGTAAAAGGCAGAATGATAAAAAGGCATACCGCATGGCAAATCACTTGTGTCGTCACGCCCTCAAGTCAAATTTATGACCGAGATGCTTTGTTCAAATGCTCTCCGGCAGAGCAGCAGTCGCAAGGCCAACCGCGCCAATCACAAAAATCACAGCGATGATGCGGTTCACAACCACGCGCGCTTGCGGACTGGGAATCGCTCGTCCCAAACCGTAGCCGAGCGATGCATAAAGGGTATGCGCGCTCAACGACATCAAAGCGCCCGCGCAAATCACTACAATGAATTGTGGCAAAACGGGCAGGGCGGTATCAATCGCCTGCGGGATCAGCACCGCGAAAAAGATGATGGCCTTCGGGTTTGTCATGCAGATGAGTAGGCCTTGCAGGTAAAGCTTAAGGTAGCTTGTTTTGTTGACGTCCTGCTCTTCCAATTGCATGGCAGGTGCATTCCAAAGCTTCCACGCCAGCCACAGCATGTAGGCCGTGCCGACCCATCTCAGGACTTCGATGATTGGTGTAAACCACGCGGAAATGAGTCCAAGACCAAAGATCACAAGCAGTGAATAGATCACGGCTCCCGTCACGAAACCCAGGGCACCGGTAATCCCTGCCCAAAACCCGTATCGCGTGGAAACTGAAACCGTGAACGCGACGTTGGCACCGGGGGTCAACGCCGCAGCAAGCCAAATCCCTGAAAACGCAAGGACTTTAGAGACGTCGACAACTTCAAACATCAGCTGCCCCGATAGGTACTCATCCCATAGGGCGACAGTAGAAGCGGCACATGGTAGTGTGTCTCTTCGCTCATCCCAAAGCGGATTGGAACCTCGTCAAGGAACAATGGCTCTTCCCCAGTTTGACCTGTTCGGCGCAAATAGTCGCCAGCCTTGAAGACCAGCTCGTAGGTACCGGTCTTAAACTTACCCTCCGGCAAAATTGGCGTGTCCGTCCGGCCGTCAGCATTGGTTACGGACTCCGCAATCTTACGATGAGAATTGCCGGAGACCCGATAAAGCATGATCTCCAATCCCTCTGCCGGGCACCCTCGCGCGGTATCCAGTACATGCGTCGACAACCATCCCGCCATGTCTTAGTGCTCCTTACTCTTCCCCTCGACAGAACCCCGGATTATCAGGGAAGACAAGCCCGCTTAGGAGACGGCCAATGAACAACGCGCCAAGATACCCTCGCGATATGTCCGGCTACGGGGAAACACCGCCTG
>CAZMRS010000221.1:0-4932 GCA_964568435.1 uncultured Boseongicola sp.
GATCGGCAAGATGTCCGGCCGTCAGTACCCGGAATTCTGGGGCAAGGTGCAGTTCTGGATGTTCTTCGTTGGCGCCAACCTGACCTTCTTCCCGCAGCACTTCCTTGGACGTCAGGGTATGCCACGCCGCTACATCGACTATCCTGAGGCCTTTGCATTCTGGAATGAAGTTTCCTCTTGGGGTGCGTTCCTGGCCTTTGCTTCGTTCCTGCTGTTTATCGGCATCGTGTTCTACACGCTGATGTACGGTCGCCGCGTGGAAGAGGCGAACTACTGGAACGAGCACGCCGACACACTCGAATGGACCCTGCCCTCGCCTCCGCCAGAGCACACCTTCGAGCAGCTCCCAACCCGCGACATGTGGGAAAAGGAAGGCCATCACTAGAGGTGCTAACCCTCGAAAAAGTAACCAAGTGAATTGAGAAGGCCCCGCCCAGCGCGGGGCTTTTTTGGTTGCGGAAGAAAACGAGATCAAAAGTCTCGACCTAGCTTCGGTGTCCACAAACGCATCAAGCGGGAGAACAGGCGATCACCCTTAAAACCAAAATCAAGATCTAGGAGGATCCCCAAACAGCAACGGGAAAGACGATGTACTCATCATCTTCACCGTGAACGCAACAAGACAACCTTCGAGTTTTTACGCCTTCAGACGCTTCCTTCTAAACAATGCAAATTTACCCAGCCCCGCCAAAAGCAGCGGCATGGACGCTGGCAATGGGACGACCGAAGGGTTCGTGCCCCCACCGCCAATGTCGCCACTGGACAGAGTGAACTGCGCACCGATGGAATCGTCCCAATTGAACCAGAACGCAGTGGTGGAAGACGTATTCTGAAGCTCAAGCACATACTCACCCGCGTTCAAACCGGTCGCCGTGACACATTGGTTCCACAAGAAGGGTATGTGTCAGCACAAAAATAGGTATCATCAAGAGTCAGACCCGTCGGCAACGATGAAGACGTAGTATCAAAGTTGAAAATGGACGGTCCGTACACAGTGCCATCCACACCAGACAGCGAAAGCTGGCTCTCAAACGGGATTGCGCCGGTGATCTGACCATTTCGGCACCGCCATGAATCGGCAACAAGCAGCTCGAAATACTGACATGGGAAACTGGCAGGATGGCCACCGTCCCGGAAGTGAAACCTGATAGAAATAGAACACCCCGCCAGTTCCATCGCCAAAGAGTGCGGCTTCGCGACCGTGCATCAGAATAATGTTTTGTAGACGCAGAACTTGCTGTGTAAAAACGGAAAAACCATAGAGGCAGTTCCTGATGACAAGTAAGAATTTCGCGCAACCTGAGTCCTGGTCCGAGTATGAAGCGCGTTGGCTGGAGAACTACGACACGGCCAATTACGGCAAGAGCCTCAGCAGCCGAGTTTTGGCGTCGACACATAAGATCATCGAAACAGACCCTCGATTGGCGCAAAACTATGACTCCGTTCTTGAGCTCGGCGTCGGAACCATGGCTCATTTTTCCTCGGTGAAGCATGACTTTTCGAAGTACGTGGCCAGTGATCACGATCCGAAAGTCATCAAATTTCTTAAGGAAAGAACGTGGGATCCAAGAGTAACGGTGCAAAAATTGTCGGGTGCACAATTGCCTTTCGAAGATGACGCATTTGATCGCCTTATCGCCACCCATGTGCTGGAACATGTGCCTGATCCAGTATCTGCAATTGCAGAATGGGTTCGTGTGGTCCGTCCGGGCGGCGTCATATCTTTAATCTTGCCATGCGACCCAGGTATGGCTTGGCGTTTTGGGCGCATGCTTGGCCCGCGCAAAACTGCGACCGAGGCGGGCCTTCCGTACGACTACTATATGGCCGTAGAGCATGTGAATTCCATATTTGGATTGCGTAGCATTATTCGGCATCATTTCCCCGATCGGCGGGAAAAATGGTGGCCGCTCCGAGTCCCCGCCCCTGATATCAACCTGATTTATGGCGTGAACTGCTATATTTGACTGAAGCGTGCTGCCAACCTCGTCAGGCAATCGACCACGACCTTCACTGAAAGGCGCATCGAATTGGTGTTCGCGCGCGCGCCAAAGCGCCATCCTTAATCACCAGTCAGTTTGGACATTCCGTCGAAACGACGTAAATCCATCCAGCCCTGACAAAAGCAGCGGAAAAGATGTTTGCGAGGGGATGGTCAAAGGTTTGAATGGCACCGCCGATGCCCCCCTGAACCGCGTGAATTTCGTGCCAATAATCACCCTAAGTGCATGATAAAGCAGTGGTCGCCGATGTGTTCTGCGGCTCAAACACATATTCTCCAGCGTTGCGGTGTCTCTTGCTGAAAAAGCACACTCTGCATGCCCAGGAATAGCAATTATCGGGTTCGATATTGCGCTCTCGGACAAAGGAGCCTGCGTGGTGGAACCAAACTCAAACCCCTATCACATTTTGTACCAATTGGCCGCTCAGCGCGGACTCTTGGAACTGGTGGGTGGCCAAGAAAAGGTGTCAGCGCGCAAGTAGGATCTCGCCGGACACACGCATTCTGCCAGAAGCTGCTCACTGAAAATCAAAGATCGCAGCCCTTTTGCCATGTGTGACACCTCGTCACTTTCCCGCGGTGATTTTTGCCCTCCATCCCAAAGAGAACCTAGTAACCAACACGGGTAAAAGACATGTTCAGACTTCTTCCAAATCTCAGCCTTGTTCTTGAAAACGAAGCCGTTCGCAAAGGGCGTGGTGCCTACCTTGATGGACAGCACGTCTCGGCGAACCCATTTATTCCACAGACGAAACTTCATAGGGATTGGGCGCTTGGATGGAAAGACGGTCTCCGTCAGACGGAAGCACTTGAAGCCAATTCCCAGCAAAGAGACGCTGGGTAAAAGAGCGCGACAAAGCCCAGGATTTCGAGAGCAGGTCTCGGCACGCGATCGCCATGAGTGATTAGATCCTTCGCGATGACGCGTTTATACCTTCCCTACACCACAACACTCTGTCGCGCTCTTTCCGCGCAATAAGAACCGGACTAGAATTAGCGTATGCCCTACCGCTGGACCGACACCCAAGACACCCGCGCTCTAACACTCTGGCCGCACCAGTCTATGACGTCGCGAGGCTTCGTGTGGTTCATTGGCGTCACGGCACTGATGCTCGCAATGCCGCTCCTTGCGGTCCTCGGCTCCCCTGTCGTCTGGTTCCTCCTCCTCTTTTTCGCACTCGCCCTTGCTGGCGTCTGGCAGGCCATCAACGCTAACATCCGCGACCGCAGCCGACACGAAGCGCTAATCTTGGAAGAAACCAAAGTCCGTCTGGAGCACGTGCCCCCAAAGGGCGATCCGCTCACATGGGAGGCTAACCCACACTGGGTGACTGTCCACTTACGTCAGGACGGCCCTGTCGAGAACTACCTCACATTGCGTGGTAATAACCGCGAGGTTGAAATCGGCCGTTTCCTCAGCCCGGAGGAGCGCGAGACTCTCTACGACGAACTTTCGGATGCCTTGCGCCGCTAGTCCCAAAAGCGTTGCGCGAACGCGAAACCACCGAACGGTCGCACCGACGTAATACCGACGTAATACCGATGCGATACCGATTTCCAACCCGTCCAATGTTTTCTGAGTGAATCCAGACACATAAAAGAAAAGACGCCGGTTTTTCACCGGCGCCTCAGTCAGCAACTTATCCACAGCATTTTTCTAGGAAAGCCGGTCCTTCACCATCGGCCCGACCTTCCCGAAATCAAGCTGTCCGGTGTAGCGCCCTTTGAGCTCGCCCATGACTTTTCCCATGTCACGGATCGAAGAAGCGCCTGTCTTTTCAATAGCCTGGTCAACAGCGGCGGCGGTCTCGTCCTCGTCTAACTGCCGGGGTAAGAACGTCTCGATGACCTTGATCTCCGAGCGCTCCTGCTCAGCCAGCTCCAGCCGACCACCTTCTTCGTAAGCCCGCGCGCTTTCCTGACGCTGCTTCACCATTCTCCCAAGAATAACAAGGATATCACCGTCCCCAACACCCTCGTCATCCCCGGCTTCAGAACGTTTTGCTATGTCCCGATCTTTGATCGCGGCATTAATCAAACGCAAAGTCGAAAGCCGTACGGCGTCTTTCTCTTTCATCGCGTCCTTCAACGCGGAAGAGATTTTGCTCCGTAATCCCATCTCTGCTCATCCCCATGTTCAGAACCTTGGAGATTAATACGTCGGGCAACTGGCAGCAACAGGCGTCGCATCAGGTAAGTTATTGAAATTAATAAATTACTGAAAAAAGCTGTTCTCTTGACCCCGGGCGCGCACCCGCGTATTCCTCAGGCCGTTTACCAGATACATAGGATCGCACCCATGCCGGACACTGCCCAGACACCGACCGCCTGTCTCGCTCTGGCAGATGGAACGATTTTCTACGGAAAAGGCTTCGGTGCAACGGGTACGCGCGTTGCTGAATTGTGTTTCAATACGGCGATGACCGGTTATCAGGAGATTATGACCGACCCGTCCTACGCAGGTCAGATTGTGACGTTTACCTTCCCTCATATCGGCAATGTCGGCATCAACCCGGAAGACGACGAAACAGCCGACCCCGTAGCCGAAGGCCTCGTCGTTAAGTGGGACCCCACGGAGCCATCCAACTGGCGCGCCACTGACGAGCTGACCGCCTGGCTGGAGCGCCGCAGCCGCGTCGGGATCGGCGGCATCGACACGCGCCGCCTCACCCGTGAAATCCGCCAACAAGGCGCGCCCCATGTGGCGCTTGCCCATGACCCGGACGGCAACTTTGATCTGGAAGCGCTTGTCAAAGCTGCCCGCGAATTCAACGGGCTGGAAGGCCTTGATCTGGCGAAGGACGTTACTTGTGCGCAGTCTTATCATTGGAACGAAATGCGCTGGGCCTGGCCAGAAGGTTATCAGCCGCAAACCGAACCAAGGTTTAAAGTTGTTGCCATCGATTATGGCGCAAAGCGCAACATTTTGC
>CAZMRS010000222.1:0-4930 GCA_964568435.1 uncultured Boseongicola sp.
GTCCGGCGCCCAAACTGGCTCTGCCGGACCGCCACATGCGGCCATCGCAACTGGATTAAACGGATCAACGGGCACATCGTTCGCGCGCCAGTCCAGAAAATCCCAAGTTCGCGACATATGCTCGGGCAGTGGTGCCGTCAGTGAAAGACGGTTGCCGGTGACGGGGTGCGTAAGCTCAAGGTATCGCGCGTGCAAATGCAACTTACGGCTGATCTCACCGCCAAGCTGCGCGCCCCAACCGTCGCCAAGGTTTTCCTGCGCCGAGCCGCCGTACTTTCCGTCACCGACAATGGGGTGCCCAAGCTCGGCCATATGCGCACGCAGCTGATGCGTCCGACCAGTCACAGGAACCAACGCCAGCCAGCTCACCCGCTTCGCTAATGAGGACAGCACCGCGTAGTCCGTTGTCGCTCGCTTAGCCCCCGGTGTCTGGTCCACATCACGCGGGTGAACGCAATGCATCTTCTCGCCCTCGCCGCCAGAACCATGCCCTGGGGCCTTGACCAAACCATACCGCACCGTCCCCATTGTTGGATGGGGCACACCAGCAGCTGCCGCCCAATAAATCTTTCGCGTCTCGCGTGCCCGGAATGCATCGGCCAGCTTGTTCGCGGCCGTACGTGTCCTGGCAAGTAGCAAGAGCCCGGAGGTATCCTTGTCCAAGCGGTGGACCAATCGCGGCTTTTCATCAAATCCGAATGTCAGTGCCTCTGCCAATCCATCCACATGCCGCGTCTGTTTGCTGCCGCCTTGCGTAGGCAGCCCTGGCGGCTTGTTGATGGCGATCAGATGATCGTCGCGCCAAAGCACAGTGCTCTGGATCATCTCCGCATCCGCATCGGATACGGTAGAACGCTTCACAGCCGGCGCCTTGCCATCCGGCAACGGTGGCACTCGCACCTTTTGTCCTGCCTCCAGACGCGTCGCCGCCTTAACCCGGCCTCCGTCCACACGTATTTCACCTTTCCGGCACATTTTCTCAATGCGCCCCTGCGGTACATGCGGAAACTGCCTGCGGAACCAGCGGTCCAGCCGCTGATCTGCATCGTCGATCGCAACGGTAAGGGTCTGTACACCACTCATGCCAGCAAACTCCGCGTCATCCAGACGCCCAAAACCAAGCCGCCAATCGAAAAGGCAACTGACAAACCCACATAAAGCGCGGCCTGCCCGACCTCACCCCGCTCATAGAGCGTATAGGCCTCAAGCGAGAACGCAGAAAACGTCGTGAACCCCCCAAGAAAACCGGTCATCAACAGGGGCGACATCCAATCCAGCCCACGCTGACCCGCGATGACCACGGCAACACCCATCAGGAAAGACCCCAGCACATTCACTGTGATGATGCCCAAGGGAAACCCCTGCCCAAAGGCGCGCATAGCTGCAAGGCCAACGCCATAGCGTGCCATTGCACCCAATGCGCCGCCAATCCCGACAGAGATGAAATGTCCCAACATGCCGCGTCGTCTCGCGCCCAAGCGCGCGTTTGTCAACTCTCGCCGCGTTTTGCGCGCAGTTTCACAAAGTAATCCAGCCGCCGTTTCAACTCGCGCTCAAACCCGCGCTCGACCGGTTGGTAGTAAACACCCCGTTTCATGCCTTCAGGAAAATAGTTCTGCCCCGAAAACCCTTCTTCGGCATCATGGTCATAGGCATAGCCTTCCCCATACCCCTGATCCTTCATCATTGAAGTCGGTGCGTTCAGAATGTGTTTCGGTGGAGGTTCCGACCCCGTCCGCTTCGCCGCCGCCCGCGCCGCCTTATACGCAACGTACCCAGCATTCGACTTCGGGGCGAGCGCTAGATAGGCCACCGCCTGAGACAGGGCCAACTCTCCTTCTGGACTACCCAAACGTTCATAGGCCTCCCAAGCGTCAGTGCAGATTGTCTGCGCCTGCGGATCAGCCAGCCCTATGTCCTCAACGGCCATTCGCGTAATCCGTCGCGCCAGAAACCGCGGGTCCTCTCCCCCTTCCAGCATCCGCGCAAACCAATAAAGCGCTGCATCCGGGTCCGAGCCGCGAACCGACTTATGCAAGGCCGAAATCAGATTGTAGTGACTGTCGCCGGATTTGTCGTACTGCGCAGCTCGTCGCATCAAGCGTTTCGTCAGTTCTTCGGTGGAGACCTTTTCAGCCCCTTTCCACGACAAGACCTGCTCGATCAGGTTCAGCAAAGCACGACCGTCACCGTCTGCCATCTCAAGCAAAGCATCCCGCGCATGAGGGTCCAAAGGCAGCTTCCGGCCTGCCTCAGCCTCAGCACGCTGTGCCAGCAACTCAAGCGACGCCAACGTCAGCCGCTCAAGCACCATCACCTGCGATCGGCTCAAAACAGCGGCGTTCAACTCAAACGATGGATTTTCGGTGGTCGCCCCCACCAGAAGGATCGTTCCATCCTCCATATGAGGCAGAAACCCATCCTGCTGCGCCTTGTTGAAGCGGTGGATTTCGTCAACGAACAGAAGTGTTCCCTGCCCATTCGAACGCCGAATCTTCGCCGCCTCAAACACTTTCTTCAGGTCCGCGACACCCGTAAAGATCGCCGAGATTTGCACAAATGCCAGATCTGTCGCATCCGCCAAAAGCCGCGCTATCGTCGTTTTTCCAACACCCGGCGGTCCCCAGAAAATAATCGACGACAACTGCCCGGACGCCAACATGGTCCCCAATGGCCCCTCGGGTCCCAACAAATGATCCTGCCCTATCACATCCGACAAAACAGCTGGTCGCAGCCGATCCGCCAAGGGACGCGGTGCAGTATCATTCGCCGTTTCAGACGGAGTATCGAAAAGGTCTGCCATGCGCGGCTAAGGCTACGCCTGTGCCGCGCTGGCGAAAAGACCCATTCGATCAGTGCAGCTTGGACGCCAGCGAAATGTTGATGCAAACGCTGCGATCACCATCGTCCGTCTCGATCACCCGACCAGCCGGAACGCAATCGATGCCCGTGCGACGCGCCAGCCGCGGGCTATGCTCGGGCACGATCCCGACCAGAGAAGTTGCACCAAAAGTCCGCGCCGAGCGCACCATCTCATCAATGAGCGCACACTGAACGCGCAAACGCATCTTGGACGGTACCGCATCCGAAACAAAGACACGGCTCGATTCCCAGATGTGCGACGCAACAGGTGCCTCTTCGAACAACAGGTCCTGTGGAAGACTATCGAGCAGCCCCAATTGCGCATCGCGGATCATGTAAGAGTAGATGCCGCACCTGGCCGTGGTCGGCGTCAAACGCACACCCGCCAGCACCTGTCCAAACTCATGCACGGCCACCCAACGGCTCGCTGGGGTGTCGTACTGGTCGTACTCCATGCCGTCGGCCTCAGGCAGATCCCAGTTCTTGTGCTCAATGAACGTGCGATGACGCGCGCGAAGCATGTTCGCAAAAAGCTCGCCATGGTTGTGCATATTTTCGAAAGAGAGAGTCGTTACTTGCATTGGAAGTGCCTCCAGTCAGGGTTGATAAAAAATCCTGATAGGAAACGCGTTCACTTAGAGCAGTTGGTACTCCCGAGCTTTCTTGAGTGCTTGCGCAGTCGTTCGCGCGCCCAGCCGGACACGCGCCGATTGAAGCCTTGCCTTGAATGCACTTTCTGAAATCCCGAGCTTTGCCGCCGCCGCAGTATGCCGATCCCCATCAGCTAACAAACGCAACGCTTCTTTCTGTGCGCGCGTAAGTTCCGTTGGGGGCGCGGCCGCCCGGTGCAAATCCTCCACGATTTGCACGGTCTCGGCGATTTCTTCGTCTGTGAACTCACGATCATCTCTGGCAATGCCCACGATCGTGCGCGACGTAATCGGCCCAGTTGACACCACAGCCCCAAATGTCAGCCCGTAGTTGCGGGCTTGCCCGAGAATATTGAATGGATCCGGCAACCGAATGGCGCTCCATCGCGTGCTGCCTTTGCCACTCAGCCCCCAGAACACCAGGGGATCACGCAAAGCATACGCATTCTCGTCGTAAATCTTCGTCCAGGCGTCGTCGTATGTCCGCATATAGATCATCGGAGACGCGAAACGGATGTGAAGACCTGCGGAAAACCCTTTAGGGGCCAAATGTCCCAGCGCTTCGAAACCGTCTTCGAGACCGGGTCGCTTGGCACCCGTTGTGACAGGCACCTTCTGCAAGGTCTCGTAAGTTTCGTTATCGCGCCACATAAGGACACCACCTTTTAAGTTCCGCCCGCACCCCTGCGTCGGCTGACCAAAACGCTTCGCACCGCCCATGTCCCGATGCGAAATTTGCCAGACATACCTTTTTAGACAGGTTGCTTGTGTCGCAGTCAACCTTAAATTGTATTTAGAAAGCACCACTCTCCGATGGAGTTAATATGTCCAAGGCCTTTTTGTCGTCTGACCTTGAATCCGCCGTCACTCTTCAAGCCAAAGAAGACTTGGAAAAGTTTATTCTTTTCAGTGAACTACGGACTGGCGCGCCGCAAACTGCCGAGGAACGGCTGTTGCAATCTCTTGCAAGATGCCTCGCACATCAGCACGCACCACAATAACGTGAAAAGGGCCGCGAAAAGCGGCCCCTCATCAAATCTTGGCAATTTGAAGAGGAATCACTCTTCAGCAGCATCCTCAAGAGCTACACGCTCGCGATCTGCAGCACCTTTGGCGTCTACATCACGGTCAACAAGCTCGATAAGCGCCATCGGAGCCATGTCGCCATAACGGAAGCCAGCCTTCAGAACGCGGGAGTACCCACCCTGACGCTCTGCATAGCGCGGGCCCAGAACCTCAAACAGTTTCGCAACATGTGCGTCCTGCTTCAGCTGAGCAGCCGCCTGGCGGCGTGCGTGCAGATCGCCACGTTTACCGAGCGTGATCAGCTTGTCGATGATCCGCTTCAGTTCTTTGGCTTTCGGAAGTGTTGTTTTGATTTGCTCATGTTCGATGAGCGAGCCTGCCATGTTTGCCCA
>CAZMRS010000223.1:0-4925 GCA_964568435.1 uncultured Boseongicola sp.
CGGGTACCTCGCCGAGTGTTAGCTTGCTGAGCGAGGACTTCAGCACCATCTCGGATGCGAATTCCATGCCCGTCGATGTCAGGCCAAGGTCTTCATAAGCGTCTCGGCGGATGGCGCGCAGGCCGCAGTGGCTATCGGAAATCTTTGTTTTGAACAGAAGGCGCAGGATCGTCGATAGGGCGGGGTTTCCGATGTAGCGGTTCTTCCATGGCATCGCCCCTGGCTTGATCTCGCCCTTGAAGCGATTGCCCATGCACATCTGAACGCCTTCAGCGAGCTGCAGCACCATGGGAACCGCTTCGCGGAAGTCGTAGGACATGTCGCTGTCGCCCATGACGAAATACTGACCATGCGCGGCGGCAAATCCGCCTCGAAGCGCTGCGCCGTATCCTTTTTCGTCGATGTCCACTACGCGAGCGCCCTTTGCACGCGCTAGGTCCTGGCTGCCGTCGGTGCTGCCGTTGTCGGCGACGATGACCTCACCGGTCAGGTTGTGTTCGGTCCGAAGCGTGTCCAGTGCTTCCATACACACCTCAACACAGGCTTCGATCGTCGCAGCCTCGTTGAGGCATGGCATGACAATGGAAACGTCAATTGACTGGATAGGTGTTTGCGCGTTCACAGCGGGCCTCGTTCCTGGTGTGTTTTGAGACATTTCTTACCCAGCGACTGTGGCGGGATTGTGTGCATAAGGCGAAACTGTCGCGGCGCCGCTTAGTGTATTGTTTCCATGAGTTACGCGATCAGTAGCCATAGACGATAAACCGGACCAGATCGTTTCCGTATATCCAGATAAGCCACGTCCCCCCTGCAAGCCCAATCGCAACAGAGGTAGCGGGGGGAGCGTCGGCATCACCATCGCGTTTGATGACGCGGCTTACAAGGCTGTGGCAAACGGCAAGAAGCGCGCCGGAAAGAATGGCTAACGACATAAGCGTGACGCCGAGAAGTGCACCCATGCCAGGTAACAAAACTGCAGCTTGCAGGAACCGTGCCTTTGGATCGCTGGCCCCGGTCCAGGCTACTGAGGCACAGAGCAGGCCAAGAGCGAAACCAAGAAGTGCTGCGTCGGGACTGACGGTTAATCCGGCAAGCGACAGTCCAAATCCAAGGATAGCGAGGATCATGGACAAAATGGTCGCCACACGTGGAGCAGGGACGGCGAGGAGCGCGATGGCTTGCAGAAGCCAGGCAACCAAAAGCGAAGGCAGCATGAGATGCAGCGGCATCGTTGTGACTGCCCAAACTGCAAGAAGCAGACTTGTGATTTCGGGTGTGAGGAGGGTCCAGTGAAGCGGAGTTTGGCAGCAGCGGCTTTTCCCTCCGGCAAAAATCCAGCTGAGGATCGGTATCAAATCGCGCGCAGCGAGTGTTTTGCCGCAACTGTCGCAGTAGGATCGGCCATCCGTCACACTTTTGCCAATTGCGGCGCGGTCGGCCCAGCACTTCAGGAAAGAGCCTGTCATTGGAGACACGAGCGTCAACACGATTATCGCGGAAAGGTTGAGGGCTTCAAAAAGTGTCACGCGCGATGCTCATCTTTGCTGCCCCCCGGCACGTGCGTTTGTCTCGCCAAAACAGGGTTCGGGTCAAGGCAGGCGAAACCGACCGCTTTGCGCCGGTGCGAAGCGTTGCGGAATTGTCAGTGTTTTCAGGCGTATGTGCCCACAGCCGCAGCGCGGATTGCGCGAATATTCTCACCGTAGGGAGCAGGATTGTCCACGCTCCCGCCTTTGAAAACGGCTGATCCGGCAACCAAGACGTCGGCACCTGCTTTTGTCACCAGAGGTGCGGTCGTCGGATCAACGCCGCCATCAATTTCGATATGAATTGGGCGATCACCGATGGCAGCGCGGATAGCCCTGATTTTGGACGTCATATCGATGAATTTCTGCCCGCCAAAGCCCGGGTTCACTGTCATAACGCACACCAAATCGACAAGATCGAGCACTTCGGTGATGGCATCAGCAGATGTGCCGGGGTTCAGCGCAACGCCTGCCTTCAAGCCCGCGCCGCGGATGGCTTGAAGTGTGCGGTGGATGTGAGGTCCGGCCTCAACATGCGCGGTGAGTATGTCTGCTCCGGCCTTTGCGAAATCCTCGATATATGGATCAACCGGCGCGATCATCAGGTGTACGTCCATGACTCCTTTGATATGAGGCCTGATTGCCGCGCAGGTGGATGCGCCAAATGAAATGTTCGGAACGAAATGACCGTCCATGACGTCTACGTGAATCCAGTCGGCCCCTTCGGCTTCGACGGCCGCGCATTCGGCTCCGAAATTGGCAAAGTCGGCGGCAAGTATGGATGGGGCGATCTTGATGGATCGGTCAAAAGACATGGTTGTGTGGTTCCCGATAGACAGCGTTGTGGGAGCCTTAGCCGATGGTGATCCGTCGCGCCAGTTCTGTTATCGCAAACGGGGTTTGAGAAATGGTATCGGGCTCTAGGTAAATAGTTTGAGAGGTGGCGAGGCAGGTGATGCAGCTAAATTTGCAGGAACGTTCTGGATTGCCGGATGCGTTGAAGGTCCTTCTAACCGAGTATCCGCGCGAAGGTTGGGAGTCGTCGGACAATTTCGGCGGGCTCATTCAGTTTTGGCTGGAGCGGCACATGATGTTTCGCAAAATCATGGCGGCGCTTTTGGCAGAGAGCGAGCGCGGTTTGGAAAACAATGCCGACGCAAATACGGTTGTGTCCAGGATTTCCCGATATGGGAGCATGTTGGTTGGCGAACTTCACGGGCATCACAATATCGAGGATGTGCATTATTTTCCGCAGCTTAGGGCGTTGGATAAGCGTATTGAGCATGGGTTCGATCTGTTGGATGCGGATCATCATGCGCTCGACGGAATGATCGAGACCTTCACGACATCGGCCAACGACGTCATCAAAGCGGCGATGGAAGGAGTCCCGATTGAGCGTCAGCTGGATGGATTTCGAACCAATATGATCGGGTTTCAGAAAGGCCTGGACCGACATTTGGTGGACGAGGAAGATCTGATTGTGCCTGTTCTTTTGAAGCATGCGCCTGCGGGGCTTGTGTAGCGGGGCCGCTGTTTTTTCGGGCTTGCGCTACGTCACTTGCGAAAAAGTTGGAGAAATCAGAGCCTTTGCCAAGGTTTTGCCACTTTCCTTAAAGAGGGTCGCACCTAAGCGGGCGTCTGCTGCCCGATTCCTTCATGTGACGGGAGGTCCGATATGGACATGTTGCCCCTCGTCCCGGTCGTTTTGCTTGGTGTCGTGAGTGTGTGGCTGATCTGGCCGGTGATCGTTGATCCTTTTACGCGTCATGCGCGCACTTCGAAACGTAAACTGCCCGAAACGGCGGACAGTCTTGCTGACGGACTTTTCGGAGCATGGCTTGAAGAGTCCGAACCCGTCGGGCGGATCGACATCTACCAGGGCCGTTAATCTACACTCTGGCAAGCTCCCAGGTAGTGTGTTTCCAGCACGCCGACCCAACCCCCGTTGTATCCGTCGCGCGTCTCCTGAGCTTTCTCAGGCAGGGCCTCGAAGCCGGAATGCGTGAGCAAAAGCCGCGTTCCGTTCCCTTCCTGGGTAAAGCGAACGTCCACTTCCGTTGCTTCGGTTTCTGGCCGGCCGACGTACCATGACAAAACGAACTGAACGCCGGGCGTCCATGTTGTCACGGTGGCCCAGGGACGAACCTCGCCGTCCGAGCAGGTTTCCAGAATGCGTCCGCCCAGGTGAGGTTCGAATGTGACGTCCTTTGACGGTTGGCCGTCGCCATTGGCACTGAGCGAGTGCGTGTGCATCGGCCACCACCGCGCCATATGTTCTGTGAAAAGGGCAAATGCCTCATTTGGGGGCAGCGGGACAAAGATTGATTTCTCGACGGGAGGTATCATTTGGACGTGTCCTTTTCGGCGGCAATACGGGCGGCTTCAGATTGAAAGGCAGACAAAGCATCACCCCAAAGGTGATCGCACCAGTCACGCAGCGCGGCGATTGCGTTTGGATTAAGGGCGTAAACACGCCGGGTTCCAGATTGAGTTGCTGTGACGAGGCCTGCTTCGCTCAGCACTTTCAGGTGCCGCGACACTGCCGGGCGAGAGACGGGGAGGGTGTCTGCGAGCTGTCCCACAGGCATTGGCTGGCCAGCAAGTTTTTCGACCACAGCGCGCCGCGTTGGGTCGCCAAGTGCCACCATGATGGAGGAAATGTTAGAATCGTAAGTCATAGCTTACGGTAAGTATTCACTTACGGCAGATCAAGATCTTCTTTTTATTACGGCCCGCTCCCTTGCAGGTCCGGGGGGGCGCTACTAAGACTCTGGAAACATCCACGCGCTATATTCCTAGCGACGACGCGAAGGCAGGCAAAATGCACGATCCGGTAGAAACTTACATGAACCTTGTGCCCATGGTGGTTGAGCAGACCAGCCGTGGCGAGCGCGCATACGACATCTTTTCGCGCCTTTTGAAAGAACGGATTATTTTCGTAAACGGTCCGGTCCACGACGGCATGAGCCAGTTGATTGTCGCGCAGCTTCTGCACCTTGAGGCGGAGAACCCGTCGAAAGAAATTTCTATGTACATCAACAGCCCCGGCGGTGTGGTGACTGCTGGTCTGTCGATCTATGACACCATGCAGTACATCCGCCCGAAAATTGCGACTTTGGTCGTGGGGCAGGCGGCATCCATGGGCTCGCTCTTGTTGACCGCCGGTGACAAGGGCATGCGGCTTTCGCTGCCGAATTCTTCGATCATGGTGCACCAGCCGTCTGGCGGGTTTCAGGGGCAAGCAAGCGACATTCTCATTCACGCCCGCCACACCGAGCGATTGAAGCGCCGGTTGAACGAGATCTATGTGAAGCACACCGGTCAGACACTGAAGAAAGTCGAAGATGCGCTGGAGCGCGATAACTTCATGACCCCTGACGAAGCAAAGGATTGGGGGCT
>CAZMRS010000224.1:0-4912 GCA_964568435.1 uncultured Boseongicola sp.
ATCGCCTGCGTATCATGCGGATGATCTGGATGCTGGGGCAGGCGCTGACGGGCCGAGCGGGATAGGCGTTCGAAATATTTGTTAGGGTTTTGTTAGCCATGTTCAGACAAAGTTTCTCCCCTCGCCGTCGGCAGTGTTGACGCAGTGCAGCAATTGCCCGTTGCACTAAATCCGGTTAGGATTTTCGAACTGTTTAGGTATTTGGATGATTACAGCTGGATCTGATCGTGGCCGCGCCACTCCCCGATTGGGAGAATTGGCGCAGGGACGAGATAACAATCTCAATCTCCTGCGGATGGCTGCAGCGGTGGCAGTGTTGGTTTCTCATGCCTGGCCAATTGCTTTGGGTGATGGGGCTATCCAACCCATGTTCCGTTGGACAGGCATGTCGCTTGGCTCGATCGCGGTACAGGTCTTTTTTGTTGTCTCGGGTTTTCTGATTGCTGCCAGTTTTGTTCGCTCAGACAGCCTGCTGCGGTTCACACTGGCGCGTGTTTTGCGCCTGATACCGGGACTAGTGGTATCGATCATTCTGGTTGGCCTAGTTATGGGGCCATTTGCGAGCACTTTGGATCCGGTCGCTTATCTCACCCACACTGAAACCTGGGGCTTTCTGGTCCGCAATATCACCCTGATATCGGTTCAATACACTCTGCCCGGCGTTTTTGAGAGCAATCCCTATCCCACCGTGGAAGGCTCCATTTGGACTCTGATCCATGAGGTGTTTTGCTGCCGGAGTCTGCGGGATTCTGGTGCGACCTCGGCTTGCGACTGGGTGCCTGATCGCTGCGGCCTTTCTTTGGTTGACGGTGTTTGTAGGTGAAGTGGCGCTGCCCGGCCGAGTTTTAGTGTTTCTCGAACTTGCTCTGCCGTTTGGAGTGGGCGTCACCTTCTGGCTCTGGCGTGACCGAATTCCGTTGAGCGCAATCGCTAGTCTGGTGTTTTGGCTGATTTGGGCCCTGGCATTCGCGACCCTGGGCTTTACGCCCCTTACACAGATGCTTTTCGTTTTCGCCCTGGCCTATGCTGTCTTTTGGGTGGGGTATGTGCCGGGTGGTCGCTGGCGGCTCTATAACCGTCTCGGTGACTATTCCTACGGCGTGTATATTTACGCGTTTCCAATGCAGGGGCTGGCTATCTGGCTGTTCGGGTCGATGTCACCTCTTATGAACATTCTAATCGCACTCCCCTTGACTCTTCTTCCTTCTATCCTGTCTTGGCATTGGATTGAAAAGCCAGCGTTGGTTCACGGTCGGGCTCTTGGTCTTCGGCTTGCTGGCCAAGAAAAAAGGCCACGCCAAAGCGGCGCGGCCTCTTAACTCCTTAATGGTAGCATCCTACCAGAGCGAGTTCGCTTGCCCTGAAATGTTGATATAGAGGTAATCACGGGCTTTGCCGTTTGAGACCATCGCGTTAACCCCGTGGTAGCTATTGTTGCAGCAGGCAAACCAAACGCCCATGTTTTCTTTCGGCGTTAAGGTCGCGACCACCGGCGCATTCTCAGGGCGTGGATGGCGCTCGTAGTCGCGCATCGCCTTCTTCTCGACGTGCTTGTGAAGCGTGAGTGTGCCGCCTTCGATACCTTCTTTCTCAGCATCCACGAAATAAAGTACCAGTGAGCATAGTCGGTTGGGGCGATCACAATGCACCGCCTTGTTGTACCCCTTCATGGCTTTGTGGATGTCGAGCCGGGTGAAGAGATTGACCTCGCCAAGTGAACGGTTGACCCGAAGTCCGCGCGTCAGGCTGTTGAAGCGGTCCTGCAACGTGGGACGCGCGGTCATGCCCTCGCGTTCTTCAACAAGGCCGCGGTCATACTTGCGAGACTGGATGTCTGCACGACAGCCAAATTCCTCAAGGTGTGGTCCAAAGCATTCCAAAAAGGCGTCCACAAAAGCTGTCGAGTTGATCCAGGCGTCAAACTCGGCCCAAGCATCGGACGTCGAGAGCAGCCGATCATACGTCAAGTCGCCACGATAGATGTCAAAGCCTTGACCTGTGCGGCTGCCGCTGAGGCCAGTTGCATTTTTCTGATCCTCAAAGAACGCCTCTGTCGGGTATTCGGCACGAAGCCTGCTATAGAGCTCCGCATTCAGGAATTCTTCTGAAATCACGTGCGGAAACGGATCAGTTTTCACATCTGCGCGCGTAACATTGAAGATGCTGCTGCTTGAAGTCTCGCGGCCCTGCGAAATCTCATTAGCGGTAACGTGCAACACGAGATAACCCCTCTCCACCCGGTCACGACGTAGCAATACAGGAAATCCATCCGTTTTGGTATAGATTTGGGATTCGGGGTGCGGGATTGCGCGTTATTGATATGAGTTTCGAAACAAACAAGGCGATGGCATGACTTTATCAAAGAATGGCGAAACCCCTGTTGAGAAGAATGGTTCTGGCCAGGTCAGCGTCGTCATCCCAACGTACAATCGTGCGGGGTTCTTGAGCGAGGCCATCGACAGCGCCCTGGCCCAGACGGGTGTTGATCTGGAGGTCATCGTTGTTGATGATGGATCGACCGATGACACCGAAAGCGTGATGTCCGCTTATGACGACCCACGAATACGGTACATACGCCAAGAGAATGCGGGCGCCGCAGTCGCCCGAAACACCGGCATTTTTGCGGCAAGTAAACCCTGGGTGGCGTTGCTGGACTCCGATGATGTCTGGTTGCCTGGCAAACTCGCCGGTCAGTTCGATGACCTTGCCAAACATCCCGACGTCATCGCACACATGACCAACGTGGATATCAACCGACCCGGTATGCCAAAAACTGACTTGGTCAGACATCGCCGTATCGAGGCCTTGTTTCCGGCAGGCAAAACTCGACGGTTCGACGCACCTCTGATCTTCAACGTCCGCCATAACTTCATGCGGCTGCAAAGCCTGTTGGTGCGCACGGATGTCCTGCACAAGATTGGCGGCTTTGATCAAACCACAACCTACTTTGAAGACACCGAACTTGCGAACCGAATAGCGCTCGAAGGTCCATGGCTCGTGTCCCCTGAAGTCACTGTGCGCGAGATCCGGCGCGACGAGGCAGGGATCGGTATCGGGACACGCAGGTCAAAAGAGCTTGAAGTCGGATATGAAAGCCTGTCTTCGAAACTCGTTTCCATAAAAGAGAGATCGCTTTCGAAGGAAGAACTGACCGTCGTGCAGGAGAAAATCGACCTCTACGCTGGCTTGGCGGCGCGGGAGTGGTTGCGGAAAGGGAAGGTGGCTGAAGCACGTGCGGCCTTAGCTCCAGCACGCGTAGTCCGGCCACTTCTACGTCTGGCTTTGATGCCGGGCCTTGGATCGCTGATCAGACCACTTTTGCGCAGAAATTTGCCGTGGACGTGATCTCTCGGCAGGCGGTGCTTTATTGGCGTGCACCTGCCAGATCACAGATAATGGCCACATGCGCGTCAAACCACTCATCATCAAGCGATTGCCCAGACATGCATTTCCGAAAATAGGGAACTGAAATCGCGATCTCGATCAGCTGCTCGATCGGCGCATCATCTCTGATTTCACCGCGCTCTACTGCCAAATCAAATGCGGATCGCACGTTCGCACTTCTGGCTTCAATCCATTGATGGAGCAGAGCTCGCGTTTGGTCGTCCAACGCTGCAGTGCCAATGACCTGCGGTGCAATTTTTCCCCAAGGACTTTCGTTTAGTGCAGAAACGAGTGTGCCAAGAATCCATTTCAAATCCGTGTGAAGCGGCCCATTTGTCGGTTCCTGGCGCGTTCCTCCTCGAGTCGCGCGCGCGAACGCAGCGTTTCTTAAATCCTCAAGTTTCGGCCAATGACGATAGAGTGTGCTCCGCGAAATTCCGCTGCCCCGACTGACGTTACCATGGGTCACGGCAAGCACACCTTCGGTTTCCAACAAACACAAAGCGACTTCCAAAGCCCGCGTTCGCGTGGCGTCAAGTCTAGGGTCAACGAGTTTTTCCATAGGTCAATTAGTACGCGAAAACGAAGCCAATTAAAACAGTTTGTACTTTAGTAGTACATTTTGTTGTATAGTAGTACAAACTGTCTTATAAAGCGACCCAATCTAGCTCTAAAATCGTACTTTGAGCCCGACAACGTGAAGAAGGATAGTACAATGACCCAAGCAGTCCCGATCATCGCCGCTAAAGCCCCCGCGAAAGTCGAACTGGAAGAAGGCAAGGACTACTTTTGGTGTCGTTGCGGCCGCTCCGGTTCTCAACCGTTCTGCGATGGCAGCCACGCAGGTACCGGAATCACGCCGCTGAAGTTCACCGCAGAGAAGTCCGGCAGCGTCGCCCTTTGTCGCTGCAAGTCGACGGCAAACGGCCCATTCTGCGACGGGACCCACGCCACACTTGGGGATCTGAAAGTTGGTGATCCGTCCCCTGAATCCAAATCAGATGTGCCGCAAGCAACGCCAACGCCTGAAGAGCCGACTGTCGCGCGAATTCACGCATTGGCCAAAGACGGGCTATCCAAGCTGGGCCATCATGGCGAAATGGGTGCGATGGGCGTTCCTCGAAAAGACCTGCCCCATTGGGACAACATCCAGATCCTGCCCGCGCAAATGGCCCGCAAGCCATTGCTTGACGATGCCCGAGTCGCGACCAGCACAATCATCGGCCCTCGGGCAGAAAAGCCGCTCCAACTGGATATCCCACTTTTTGTCTCCGACATGAGTTACGGCGCCCTATCTGAAGAAGCTAAAACTGCACTCTCTCGTGGCGCTCAGATGGCAGGGACAGGGATCTGCTCTGGCGAAGGCGGGATGCTGCCCGAGGAGCAGGCCGAGAACAGCCGCTACCTCTATGAGCTTGCCTCCGCTCAGTTTGGCTGGTCACTAGATCACGTGACCAAGGTGCAGGCGTTCCACTTCAAAGGCGGTCAGGGGGCAAAAACCGGCACGGGTGGTCACCTGCCGGGCGAC
>CAZMRS010000225.1:0-4869 GCA_964568435.1 uncultured Boseongicola sp.
GGAGACAATGAGCGCGACGAGCCTACCAGATGATGACACATTGACGTCAGAAGGTCTTGCGGCCGATGGCGACGGTAAGCTGTTGCTTCTGGCCTGTGGTGCCTTGGCCCGAGAGATATTGGTGGTGCTTGAGCGGAACGCACTCACCCACATCGATCTACAGTGCTTGCCCGCCATATATCACAACCACCCGGAACGCATTGTGCCCGCCATCAAGGCCGCCGTTGACGAGCATCGCTCTGATTATGAACGGATTTTCGTCGTCTACGCAGACTGCGGCACTGGAGGTTTGTTGCAGGCGGCAGCCGATGAGATGGGTGTCGAAATGATTCCCGGGCCGCATTGCTATGCCTTCTTTGAAGGGACAGATGCATTCATTGAGCGTGCAGAAGATGAATTTACGGCATTCTATCTGACCGACTTCCTTGTCCGACAGTTCGACGCCTTTGTTTGGAAGCCTCTCGGGTTGGATCGACACCCCGAACTTCGAGACATGTATTTCGGCAACTACGAGAAACTGGTGTATCAGGCGCAAACCGACGACGAGCGCCTGACAGAGCTTGCCAAATCAGCGGCCGAACGGCTTGGGCTACCGTTTGAGCGTCGATTTACGGGGTATGGAGACTTGGAAACGTCTCTCCTGTCATTTGGAACGCAAGGCTAACCGAACTTTAATTCCTACGTGCGAGAACACGCGCGACGCAGAGAAAGGTCGTCGCTCAAGTGCGCATGTTGTTCATAGGTTTGTTTGTCTCACTCGCGCTGCCAGCATGGTCAGCTACAGCTGATATTTTTAATAATATCAATGAATTAAGCCCAGTAATTGAAGTCGATTTCTTGCCACTCACTTTTGGGGAACTGCTCGCGGTTCTAAACGACACGTACCGCAACACGAACGTTACATCTGACGGTCCCAGCGTGGCCCAATTGATCCTGCAGATGTGGGTTCTTGCGTTCTGGGTATTTGTCGTTTTGTGGCTGATACCGAACGGCGCAGACTATGCGCGCTGGCTCGCCTCAGTCGCTAGATCACGTACACGCTCGATCATTGCGCGCAGACCGTTGGACCGCTGAGCAGAGAGATGATCGTTTAGCCCAAGGCGTCCAAATTCGGCCCGAGCATCGACTTTCAGGACATCTGAGACGCTGAGATCATTATAGAGCGCGTGCAACACGGCAATGAGCCCACGCACAATCATCGCATCACTGTCGCCGCGGAAACGAAATACGGCTGATGGTCCAGAACCTTCTATTTCCGGCAATAGCCATACTTGGCTAGCACATCCATCGACCTTGGTCGCTGGGACCTTGAACGCATCCTCAAGCGCCGGCATTGCTTTGCCCAGATCGATCACCGTGCGATAGCGGTCTTCCCAGTCATCGAGAAAGTCGAAGGTCTCGGCTATGTCTTCAAATGCTTCGCTGGCCATCTGGTCCCTCTTTCATTGCAGCATGAGGTAGAACGCGATGACCGAAAGGTCCAGACCACAGACTTTTCTTGCTCTCTACTTTCCGATAGCACAACCTCAAGACGTCAGGGTTAGGGATCAGGTCGCTATGGGTTCGTTCAGGCAAATTGTCATTGCAGGCACAGTTTTGGCACTTGCAGGATGCGGATCATCTGGTGTGTCCCTCAATCCGGCAACGTGGTTTGCTGCGGACGACTCGGTAGAAATGGTCGATACGGCCGCTTTTGAAACCCAGGTCGATCCGCGCCCGATGGTCCCTATTGTTACCGCACTGACGATTGATCGGCTTCCTGGCGGCGTCATCGTACGCGCCACGGCGCTCCCGGCTGAACAAGGCTGGTTCGACTCACAGCTTGTGGCAGAGGCAAGCTCTGATGCGAGCGTTCGCCTGTATTCGTTCCGTGGCAATCCGCCGGAAGATGCTACGCGCGTCTCGACGCAACAGTCGCGCGAATTGACGGCCGCGACCTATCTTTCTGATATTGAGCTGCAGGGTATTCGCACGATCCAAGTGGTTGGCGCAACGAATAGCCGAGCGGTCAGACCTTAAGAACGCGTCAAGCGCCAACGAGTTCTGGCAGCGGAAACACAACGTTATCTGGAGTCTGCGCGAAGGCTGCTAAAGCTCAAAGACTTCAACGGTTTGGCCGTTGGCTTTTAGCCCAAGTCGACCTTCGCATAGCAAAAGGGCGTCCTTGCCAAATGCCTTGTGACGCCACCCTGAAAGTGATTTCGCGTCCCGACGGCCTGCCGCAATCTCGTCAAGGTCAGACGAGGTCGCGATCAATTTCTGAGCCACACCAAGCTGCTCTGACTTGGCCTTTAGGAGCACGCGCAAAAGGTCGGCAAGTGCCGGATTTACCTGCATTTTATCGCGGGACCGGTCGGGTTTGGGCTGTTTGTCTGCTGGCGTCTCCAGCCCCGCCTTTACCGCTGCAAGGATACCGTCGGCGACCTCGCCCTTCCGCGCCTCTCTGAGCAGTAGGCGAGATCGACCCAAGTCCTCAACCGTAGCTGGCTTGGTAGATGCCAGTTCCAGCAAGGCGTCATCTTTGATTACGCGGCTACGCGGAATGTTCTTAGATTGCGCATAGGATTCACGAAACCTTGCGAGCTCCCGAACGATGGCGAGGAACCGCCCTGAATTGGTGCGCGTCTTCACACGTTTCCATGCTTCCTCGGGATGAACGATGTACGTATCCGGATCTGTCAGAACCGCCAATTCTTCTTCCACCCATTCGCGCCGGCCGGTTTTATCCAACTCGGCTGCAAGGAACTCGTAAATAACGCGAAGATGCGTCACATCTGCCAAAGCGTAGGTCTTTTGCGCCTCTGTCAGCGGGCGACGGGACCAGTCTGTGAATCGCGAAGATTTGTCGAGTGATGCCTTGGCGACTTTGCGCACCAGAGTCTCATATCCAACCTGTTCGCCAAACCCGGCGACCATCGCGGCAACCTGGGTATCAAAAAGAGGCGTGGGTATGACCTGACCCTCGACATAGAAAATCTCCAGGTCCTGACGCGCGGCATGAAAGACTTTCACGACTTTGTTGTTGCGAAACAGATCGTACAATGGGTCCAGCTGCATAGACTTCGCCAGCGGGTCGACCAAAACCGCATCTTCTTCGGCATCGCCCGGTATCGCGAGCTGCACCAGACAAAGCTTTGAATAATAGGTGCGTTCACGCAGAAACTCAGTATCGACGGTCACGTAAGGGGCTTTCGCAGCACGTTCGCAGAATGCCGCGAGTTGGTCAGTCGTTGTCAGTGTCAGCATGAACGCGGAGGTGTCCCTTTTTCGGCCCGTTCGCTGTTGATAGGGGTTTCGCTGTCCATGGACAAGATGACGGGCTCTTTGTCACCTGCCGCAAAGGCTCTCAGGACACGCGGATAAAGCTGATGCTCCATCGGAAGGACACGCGCTGCCAGGGTCTCTGGAGTATCGTCCTCCAGAATCGGCACGCGTGCTTGTCCTAATATGGGACCGCCGTCCAGAATTTCGGTCACAACATGCACGCTACATCCCGCCCAAGCATCACCCGCTTCGATAGCGCGAGCATGGGTGTTGAGCCCTGGATACTTGGGCAAAAGCGAAGGGTGCACATTCAGAACCTTGCCCGCCCAGCGATTGACAAAGTACGGCGTCAGAACCCTCATAAATCCGGCCAGGCAGATAATATCCACTCCGGCGGCGTCGAGCTTCTCCGAAAGGGCACTCTCGAACGCCTCTCGGTCTTTTCCGAAGGGAAGGTGATCTACAACGGCTGTTTCAACACCGCGCGCCTCGGCCTTCGCCAATCCAACCGCATCTGCCTTGTTCGACAAGACGAGGACTGGCTTTCCGGGATGCTCCCCGAGCATATCATCGACCAACGACACCATATTTGAGCCGCTGCCCGATATCAGGACAGCAACACGCTTCACGACAGTCGTCCGCGGTAGACGACCCCATCGCCTTCGGTGACGCGACCGATAACAGTAACATCGTGGCCGTCGTCTTCGAATGCAGACGTCGCCACTTCTACTTTGTCTTCGGGAACCGCCGCGATCATGCCGATGCCGCAGTTGAACGTTTTGAGCAGTTCACCTTCTTCAATGCCGCCTTGGCCTTGTAGCCATTGAAAGACAGGTGGAAGCGACCAAGCACTAAGGTTTACCTCGGCGCCACAGCCGTCGGGCAGCATCCGCGGGAGGTTCTCGGTAATGCCGCCGCCAGTGATATGTGCGAGGCCATTCAGAACTCCACCTTCACGAATGGCGGACACGGCGCCCTTCACATAGATCTTTGTTGGGCGCAGCAGCTCGTGTCCGAGGCTTTCCCCACCAAATGGAGATGGGGCGTCCCACTGCAATCCGCTGCGGCTCACAATACGGCGCACGAGCGAATAGCCGTTGGAATGCACGCCATCGCTCGCCAACCCAAGAAGCACGTCGCCTGTTGCCACTCCATCCGGGAGCGTTTGTCCACGCTCCATCGCGCCAACAGCAAAACCTGCCAGATCAAAATCGCCATCCGAGTACATGCCGGGCATCTCGGCAGTTTCACCACCGATCAACGCACAACCGGCGCGGACACACCCTTCGGCAATCCCTTCGACAACGGCGCTTGCGTGCTCAACATCAAGCTTGCCTGTCGCAAAATAGTCGAGGAAAAACAGAGGCTCGGCACCTTGGCACACAAGATCGTTGACGCACATGGCTACCAGATCAATACCAACACCATTCGCAATCCCCGTGTCGATCGCGATTTTTAGCTTGGTCCCGACCCCATCGGTCGCCGCCACAAGCACAGGGTCGTTGAAACCGGCCGCCTTGAGATCGAAGAGCGCGCCAAAGCCACCAAGACCCGACATCGTACCAGATCTTGCCGTTCTTTTTGCTGCTGGTTTGATACGCTCAA
>CAZMRS010000226.1:0-1991 GCA_964568435.1 uncultured Boseongicola sp.
AGTCAACACCGTTGTCGTTCGCCCATCTCAGGATCGCCCGGCTGGTGAACTCGGTACCGTTGTCGGAGACAATGCTAGCCGGTTTGCCATAGATCCGGACCAGCGCATCCAGTTCCCGCGCCACCCTTGCACCCGAGATGCTGGTGTCCGCCATCAGGCACAGGTTCTCACGACAGCAATCGTCATTGACGGCCAGAATGCGGAACCGGCGCGATGCACCGAACGTGTCCGACAGAAAGTCCAGAGACCAGCGTTCCCCCGGCCTGAGCGCCTCCGGCATCGGTTTTCGAGACCCACGCGCCCGTTTCCGGCCCCGCCGTCGTCTAACACCGAGCTTTTCCTCGGTGTACAACCGATACAGCTTCTTGTGGTTCATGATCATTCCCTTGCGCTCCAGCATCACACCGATCCGCCGGTAGCCAAATCGGCGGCGCTTGGCCGCGACCGCTTTCATCTCTTTGCGTATCTCAGGATTGTCGGGCGGGCGTTCGCGCCTGACAGTTTTGGGATCGACACCAACGAGCCTACACGCTCGGCGCTGCGAGATGTCATGATCCCGCATCGCCCTCAACGCTGCATCCCGCCGTTCGGTTGGCGTCGTCAGCTCTTTCCCAGCAAGTCCTTCAACACGACGTTGTCCAGCATCTGATCCGCGAGCAAACGCTTCAGCTTGGCATTCTCATCTTCTAAAGCTCTCAGCTTGGCCGCATCAGACACTTCCATGCCGCCGTATTTGGATTTGAATTTATAGAACGTGCCTTGGCTGAGGCCGTGCTTCCGGCACACCTCCGCTGTCGGCATTCCGGCTTCCTGTTCCTTGATCATCCCGATGATCTGCGCCTCGGTGAAACGGCTCTTTCGCATTCGTTTGCTCCTTCAAAAGGTTGAGCAAACTCTACATCAGAACGAGGGAAGTTTCGGGGGGCAGGTCATTCTGATTGAACTTTGCTCGCGTTGGCAAACGCATCATCCGATCCTGAGCCGGTCGATGAGAATAGGGACTTTGCCAAACCAAACTTGGTCAGAGGCGGTTTGGGTCTTTGAGATTTTTGCAAGCCCGCGGCTTCAAAAGCCTGGTCGGACACGAAATCGGAGCACGACCATACAATCATTAGAACCCCAAAAGAGTTGTCCTTTTGAAGCTTTGAAAGATGTGATCGAAATTCTTTCTCGCTAACTGATAGAGAGGAAGCGCTAATGCCATTGCTTTCTATGATCTCAGATAACGCCAACGCAAATTGCTTTGACATCTCGAAATATATAGCAGCCATCGCCAGTGCAGGTGCAACTACATTTAAATGAAGGGTTGGCTCTCCCTGCAGTTTCAATTCATTAGGGTTCAATGCTCAATTCCGGCTCCACGACTCGGTTCGAAGCGTATCGAACAGTTCATCGCAAGTCGACTGTTCAAAATGAAGAGAGCGATTGGACTTCCAGACGGTTCAGACCTGCCGGACAGAAGGTTGGAACATGCAGTCCGAGTAGTCCAGACGGACATCTAAATTATTGATATTGAAATATTTATTTGGATTTCCGAGGTAGATGAAGGAAAGGAGAAAACCCATGAAGAAATCAGTCGTGATAATTATTCCTGTCCCCTGGGCAAAGGACGCAGTCGAGGTGCACATTGGGTTTGCTACATCTGTTGTGATTGCCTCGGCGCTGTCTGTGGTGCTTTGGGCGTTGTTTGCAGGTTGAGACCCGAAGGCGGCGGCTGGAACTCGTGGGTGCCTCATGGGTTCCAGAATCCGCAAGTTAGAACGCGTTAAGATGCAACGACTTGAAGCCTTACGCTCATTGAAATCTCATGCTTGTCAATTGGTTGCGTGGCAGGTTGAAACGGCTTGAATACGTTTGAAAGCTAACTCAGGAAAATTGAAAATCCTCGTGTCGGTGGTTCGATTCCGCCCCCGGGCACCATTTTTACGCAACAAAACAAAGGCTTGCGCTTTTGTCACTGCACGATGAGCGTCGGCTGAGACGTCTTGGGT
>CAZMRS010000226.1:2012-4857 GCA_964568435.1 uncultured Boseongicola sp.
CATTTGGGTATCACGAGAAAACTTTCATCCTAGAGACGCAGCTTCTGGAATGGGCGAGGCAGATTCTGCAAGCTGCCTACGCCCAATGCTATTCGCAAAAAGGCGAACCGCTACTCTGCGGCAACTTTCATCCCGTTGAGATGTTCGGCGAGTTAGATGAGGCTATCCTGAGCAAGAAGATCGCGCGCGACATTTGCAACAGCCTCGGCCAGCTTGCTGGGAACAGCGTTCCCGATTTGACGGTACTTAGCGCTCTGTCGACCAGCCAACTTGTAAGTCTCAGGAAAGGTCTGAAACCTCAAACACTCCGCGACCGTGAGGCGGCGAAGGCGTGAAGGAGCATATCCTGTCTTTGGTTTCCTCCCCGACATCAGGCCCTTATGGTAGCTCTCAACAAAGCTGGGAAGCCCATCGAAAATCTCTCCCTCATCGACAATTGGCGTCTTGTTGCCCCCCATTGAGGCAGGAAGCGTCGGCGCATACCCCTTGGCGTCAAGTGGACGTCCAGCGCCGTTGAAGAGCATTCCAGCGTATGGAGATTTGCGCAGGACGGGTGCCTTCGCGAAAGTGATTTTCGCATTACAAATCTCTGCGTTTCCTTCGCTCCCGGCTCGCCCCATTCGACGGATAACTTCCTGAACCGTTTCCGCAGCGCTTTTCTGGCGCTCAAGCATTTCACGCACCATCGCGTCAAACGCTACAGGCGTGAGAACACCTCTCCGTTTGTGGATGCCGATGCAGAACACGCGCTCACGTTTCTGCGGCACGCCGAAGTCGTTAGCGGACAGCACAACCATTGTTACGTTGTAGTCTGCCGACGCACGCGCCATCACTTCATCTCTGACGCCCGACCACTTCTCCAGTTGAGCAAGTGCCTTAACGTTTTCACAGACGAAAGCTGTGGGCTTAAGCATATCTACGACATCGAAGAACGAAAGCAGGAGTTTGCTCCGCTCATCGTTCGGGTCCATTTTCCCAGCAACGGAGAAGCCTTGGCAGGGCGGCCCCCCGAATAGCATGTCGACACCTTCATGGCCTTTGAGCAGGTGCGCCTTGCCGACCAAATCGCCTTGGATAATGCGCCCAGAATGGTTTTTTTCGTAGGTCAGGCATGCGTCTCGGTCGATGTCGTTCGCAATCTGGACATCAAAGCCTGCCGACACGAAGCCAACGTCCATACCTCCGGCCCCAGAAAAGAGTGACACAGCCGCCAGTGTGTTTTTCGTCATAGTGTTCTCCCTTGGCGATACAAGCGAGTGTGTCGCAGAGGTTTTATTGCACAAAACCTAGGTGATTTGGCGTCCTCAGTAAATGACGAAACCATGATCTCAAGCGCTTGATGTTCCGCAAAGGTTCTCTCGAAGCGGTTAACGTGCGTCTAACGGACGAAAAAATTCGCGTGAGTTCTTGAATGAGTTATGCGGAGAGTCCATCTTGAAGCTCAGTCACAAACTCAAAAAGGATCTCTTCAGTGACCAATAACGTTTTGGCGGACGATATGAAAGCCCGCATCGAAGCTTCACTCGCGGCGGCAAGGGACATGAGCCCGGAGGAGCATGGACTCGATGCGTCACTAGCACAGGCATGTGTCGACCTCGTAGAGAACGGGAAAGAGACCGCACGAATGGTGGCGCTGACGAACCTCGCGGGAACTGCTGTGGACCCTAACATCGAACCACATATCTTGCAGGTGCAGCACGGAGGGGTTGATTTTCGCTCGCTTTACAAGAGGACCACACGGCCCGTACTGGTTCAAATGGCTGCCGATGCCGAGGTTAAGTGGTCGCCCTCGGCTGACCCCTACGTATCGAACCCGTATCGTGAAGAGCGAGTGGATGACGATTGGGTGCAGCGGCGCAACAACAAGCTGTCAGGCGCCGAAGAACTGAACTTCATTTTGCACCAAACGAAAGACGACCCTGCGATTGCCGGGAACGTGCTGACTTGGCTCCTCTACCAAGAAGTGTCGCGGCTGGAGTCTCAGAAGATCGAGTACCGGATTCCTCCGCGCCTCACGGTGCAAGCCGTCTCAAGCGTGCTTACCCAGTGGCTCGACGGTGGAACTGGGGGCAAGCGTCTGGAAACGGCATCCGTCGCTATTCTGCGTCATGTTGGCGAAAAGCTTGGTGGCATGTGGGATAAGGTAACGAGCCATCACGTTAATGACCCCACTCCCTATGACGCACTCTGCATTTCGGGGCAGACTGTGCATACCGTCGCAGAGGTCAAAGATCAGCAAGTTGTTAAGCACTTTGTCGAAAACCTCGCCGACCAGATGGTCGAACATAATGCAGAGCGCGGCATTCTTTTGACGCGAGCGAAATGGCTTCCTGACGGCGTGGAAAAAGCCGAGATCGACAAGTATCTAAACGAGCGAAATCTCCTTGGCCTGCGTATTCAGGTGCTCGACTTCGATCAAGCATTGATCGCGTGGCTTCCTCTGATCGACGCCGACGATGGAGCATTGCCCAAGTTCCTGCGCCAATTGACGAACGAACTCGACAAGCATGGAGAGTTAGTGGATCGTACTGCGTTGGCGGCGATCCTGCGGGACATCTAACATATACGACAGCTTGGAGGCGTCAGTGGTCGACCGACGCCTCCAATTAATTTCACTTCGCAGCGCCTTTCATTGCGCGTCTTGCTTCCTCAAGTGCTTTGGACCCCTTCACCCACTGCCACGGCGTGCGCGGCTTCCTCGCCTTCGCGAGTTCGGGGTTCGCCTTGGCGTCGCTGGCGGCGGCGCGCAGCCGTTCACGGGCCTCGCGCGGGTCGATCTTCAGTTCTTCACAGATGGCCTTGAGCGTCACGATATCGGTCATGTCGATCTCCTAAGTTGCTGATG
>CAZMRS010000227.1:0-4845 GCA_964568435.1 uncultured Boseongicola sp.
CGCGCAAAAACGAGGAGTGCTACAACCACGTATACATCCTTCACCACCCGGATGAGGAGCGCGAAGCCTGTCGGCCGCTGAAAACGGCTCCATCATACGACCGGATGAAGGCGCGGGGCGCACAGTTTGGGCAAGTGAACGGATGGGAACGTCCGAACTACTTCGGGCCTCTGGACGCTGCAGACAACTTCGACCACGACTCGCGTTCATTCCGGCGCGGCGGATGGTGGCAGTTTGCCGTCGAGGAAGCCAAAGCTATCCGCGAAGGCGTTGGGATGATCGACGCATCGGCTTTCACGAAGCATATGCTTCGCGGCCCGGGAGCGACGGCGTTTCTGGAATGGTTCACATGCAACAAGCTCCCGCGCGTCGGTCGGATTAATCTGACATACGCTCTGACGAGCCACGGTACGACAAGAACGGAATACACCATCGTCCGCTTGGCCGAGGATACCTATTACCTTGTCAGCGCAGGCGCATGGCAAGCGTATGATAGCGATTTCCTCGCGAAGGCTATCAACGACAACGTCGATCGGTTCGGCCCGATGTGGCTGGATGATTGTACCAGTCAGCACGGTGTGTTTGCCGTTGCTGGACCCAAATCTCGCGATGTGTTGAAAAAACTGATTGTCGATGCGGATGTTGGGACGGCTCTTTCGAACAAGCGTTTCCCTTGGCTGAGTGCACGCAAGATCGAGCTTGGTATGTGTCCGGTGAATGCAATCCGTGTGGCCTACACAGGCGAACTTGGTTGGGAACTGCATCATCCAATGGAAATGCAAAACTACTTGTTTGATCGGCTCATGGAAGTTGGCGAAAGCGATGGTCTGAAGCTGGTTGGCGCACGCGCTCAAAACTGGCTGAGACAAGAAAAGTCCTACCGTGCTTTCGGCACCGAACTCGGACGCGACGCGACGCCAATGGAAGCGGGTTTGAACCGCTTCATCGATCTTGAAAAAGACTTCCATGGTAAAGATCGGATGGTTGAAACCGGCGTGCGATCGCAGTGTGTGACTGTGCTGATCGATGGTCCTGAGGACGCTGATCCATGGGGCCGTGAGGCGCTGTATGCAGGCGACACCCGTGTGGGGCGTTTGACCTCCGGCGGCTACTCCGTGGCATTTGGCAAGTCTATTGGTATGGGCTACGTCAAGCCGGAACAGGCGGCACCTGGGACTGCTTTGAAGGTCAAAATGCAGGACAAGCTCTGGGATGCCGTTGTCACCGAGGACAGCCCCTACGATCCGAAAAACGAGAAGATCAGGCTCGACGGTTAAGTCTTATTGCGGCTGAACAGGAACTGGATTGGAGCCGCGATCATAGCTGCTCCAATCCGAGATCTCCGGGTAAAACCTCCGACGCCATGCGCGCACCTTTGGGTTCATCACCCGCATCCATAATGGTGGAATAAGGGCCATGGTGGTCATGATCGCATAGCCATAAGGCAAGTGAGGCGCTTCGTCCTCGTCCGGCGTTTGAAGCAAGGGGAAGGGTCGCGACGGGCTGGCATGATGATCGGAGTGGCGTGTGACGTTGATTAGTAGTCGCGACGTCGCGGCATGCGCCGAGTTCCAGCTGTGCTGCAGGCCTTGCGGTTCGTATTTCCCGTTGTCCAAGTGTTTGCGGGTCAATCCGTAGTGTTCGATGTAATTCACGAGTTCGAGCTGGAAGATTGCGAACCCCGCGGACGCCATGAAAAGTGCCACACCTGTCCATCCAGCGATCAGGAATGCCAAGATCAAGAAAACAAGAGCACTACCGACGTATTGCCAGAATGGATTTCGGAGATGCCACGCTGGCAGACCCCGTCGCGCAAGAAGCGCCACTTCCGCACGGTACGATGATACCAAGCTCTGAACCAAGACGCGTGGGTAAAACCGCCAGAAATGTTCTTTATATCGCGCTGTAACCGGGTCTCGCGGGGTGCCGACGTGGCGGTGATGAACCAACAGATGTTCTGATCGGTAATGTCCATAAAGCACCATCGCCAACTGTAAGTCACCCAGTAGTCGGTCGAGTTTGTTCGGGCGGTGAATAAGGTCGTGCGCGAAAACTATCCCGATGGTTCCGTTCAGAATTCCAACGCAAAGAAACAGCGAGATTTTCTCGATGGAAGACAAGTGGTCTGTCATTGAGTCGAAAGCGAGCAGCCCGAAGGTGATTGCAAACTGTACAAACGGCCACAGCCTGGTGACGAACAGGTGCAAGAAGAGTGCGTTGTGGTCGGTCGAGATGTCAGGATTGTTTTCGTCCAAGTCCAGTTGGAGATCGAGGATCGAAAAAACCCCCCAAGCATAGAGCGGGATAAGCAGCAAAAGCCAACCGCCGTAGATGGCGCTGACAAAAACGAGCGGTACCAAGCTTAAACAGAGCCAGTAGGGCCACGCCGAAGGCAGTTGGGATGATGAGGGTTGTGCCGGCATAACCTGTGTTCGCTGTCAGTCGCGCATAAGACTATATCCTTAGTGCTGCGGCACTCAATCCGTTGAGAGATCGCGCGACGCTAGGTCATAGACTTTGCGCATGACCGTTGGGAGGTCCGATGGTCTAAATTCTCTGGTGCCTATGAATTGCCCCCTTTGTGGGGTTGTATCCATTGGCAGCGGGGCAATCTTCACCCTAAGCTTTAGGTGAAAGTGCGTGAATGTGTGCCGCACCTCTCCTGCTAGATCGGTCCACGAACCGCTCACCGGCGGCTCCTGCGGTGCTGGATCGCTGGACCACTCAGTGCCTGGCCATCCCAGCATCCCACCGAGCAGACCTTTTTCGGGTCTTGTCTCTAGCAGCCAAGCGCCGTCTTCACGGCGTCCGACGTATGCCACACCCAGTCGAGTTGGTCTCGTCTTTTTTGGCGTCTTTTTTGGTAGATCGGTAGCGACGCCCTCGCTGCGCGCGACGCATGGATCGCGCCAAGGGCAGATGCCACAGGCCGGACTGCGTGGTGTACAAATCGTCGCTCCAAGGTCCATCACAGCCTGTGCGTAATCGCCTGGACGTATCGCAGGCGTCAAATCAGAGGCCAGATCGGTCAGTTCTGGCTTCGACCCTGGCAGTGGATCGTGCACATTGAACAGGCGGCTCATGACACGTTCGACATTTCCATCGACGACTGTCTCGGGTTGATCGAAAGCGATCGAAGCTATCGCGGACGCCGTGTACGGCCCAATTCCGGGGAGTTCCTGCAACCCCTCGCGAGAGCTTGGAAACACGCCTTCCAGATCGAATGCAACGATCCGGGCACACTTCAAGAGGTTGCGCGCGCGTGCATAGTATCCCAGTCCCGCCCATTCCCCCATAACCACGGAGTCCTCAGCTTCGGCGAGTGCCTTTACAGTTGGCCAAAGCTCAGTGAACCGTAGGAAATAGTTCCGTACCGCGGCGACCGTAGTCTGTTGCAACATGATCTCGGACAACCAAACGCGATATGGATCAGGTATAACGCCGCGTGCACGGTCTTGCGGAGAGACACGCCAAGGCAGCTCGCGCGAATGCCTGTCATACCAGTCCAAAAGATCGGCACTCTTTGGTGTCTCACGCAATTTTTATAGTCCTGTCGGTTGGAATCGAGTGGCCTTGATGCAGGCCTCCATTATGATGCTTTTGAATTGAAGGATGGCAAGGCGGTTGAAGAGCTTTCGCAGGAAAAAAGGATTTGAACGCGCCTCCAAGCTGGTGGCGGACCGTGTGCGCTCTGCGGGCGAGACCCGTGGTTTTGCCGTTTCGCGTCTGTTGACCCATTGGGACGAGATCATTGGTGCCGACCTGTGTGGTATGGCGCGACCCATAGATATCTCATATGGCAAAGGCTTTGGAGCCACTTTGACCCTTTTGGTCAAAGGCGCAGAGGCTCCGATGGTGGAGATGCAAAAAGAGAGTATCCGAGAGCGTGTGAACGCGTGCTACGGCTACTCAGCAATCCAGAAAGTTCGATTAACCCAGACCGCCCCCCGAGGCTTCTCCGAGCCCGAGGCGATCTATACACCGAACAAGCGATCGTGCACGGTAACTCCGGAAGCCGAGACTAAAGCTGCGGAAACCGCGCAAAAAGTGGGCGATCCGTCGCTCCGTAAAGCCCTTGAACGTTTGGGGGCCAACGTCATATCTCAGTCAAAGCAGAAATAGAGGTATTCTTGTTATGATCCTATCCAAGCCACGCCTTGCGACCATGATGCTTGCGATGATGGCAGCTCTTCTGATGAGCGTTCTTCCCGCAACAGCACAAGACGCATCCGACATCGATACGTCAGAAATTCCAGAAATGATCCTGGGCAATCCGGATGCGGAAGTGACCGTAGTTGAATACGCTTCGTTTACATGTCCTTACTGCGCGTCTTTTCACGTCGACGCATTCGGGGACTTGAAAAAAGACTTCATTGATACCGGAAAGATCAAGTTCGTTTATCGCGAGGTGTACTTTGATCGTCAGGGGCTTTGGGCCGCTATTGTTGCGCGCTGCGGTGAAGGTTCCGAGAACCGGTACTTTGGAATTGCGGATATGATCTACGAAAATCAAGCGGCATGGGCGCGCCAGACCAATCCGCAAGATATCGTTGCGAGCCTTCGCCGTTACGGCAAGACGGCAGGTCTGACCGATGCCCAACTGGACGCGTGTTTCACAGATTCAGACAATGCGCAGAAGCTTTACGCACGCTACCTCCAGCAGGCCGAGGAGGATGGGGTGAATTCGACGCCGACGTTCATTATCAACGGCACCCGTTATTCCAACATGCCGTATGCCGAGATGTCGGCGATCATCAACGAAGCTTTGGGCAGCTAATCGTCCGAAGGTTTCGGACCGTTTTTGCCCCGACTCTGAGCAATCAGGGTCGGGGTTTTGCATTCAGA
>CAZMRS010000228.1:0-4834 GCA_964568435.1 uncultured Boseongicola sp.
CAAGTGGCGTGCCGTGTCCAGTCGGACGCGCTGATAAACCTTGCGCGGCGGCGCGCCGAATGCGGTTGCAAAACGTCGCTCAAGGTCTTTTTGAGTGCAGCCTGCTCGTGTGGCGATGTCGTGCAGCGACAGCGGTGTTTCCACATTCTCTTCCATGTCTGCGAGGGCACGGCGCACCCGGCGGTCACCGCCTTGCGGTTCTAGCGGGCCGGGACTTTCCCTGTCCGCTGAGGCGAAGAGTTTTGCGATGCGCAACGTAAGCGCGGTGCCGTGTCTCCGCGCGATCAAGTGCATCATCAGTTCGAATGCGGTGAGTGCGCCGCCGGCTGTGAGCCGATCTTTGTCATCAACCCACCTTTGTCGGGTGACTTCTACTTCTGGGAAGGTCTCGGCGAAGGCGTCGAATTCGTCGGAATGGATCGCAGCTTGCCGACCATCCAAAAGTCCAGCGGCGGCAAGCAGCCAGGCACCCCCATCAAGCCCGACCAAGGCCTGATAGCGGGTTGCCGCAGAACGCAGGCGGCGAGACAGTGTGTCGGTTGCGAATGCTTGATACCCGTAGCTGGGCAGGAGGATCAGAGCGTCTCCCTTATCCGTCGGACCTAACGCTCGATCAGGGATAACGGTCATGCCCGCGGAGCTTTTCACGGGACTGCCATCAAGCGAGACTATGGTCCAATCGAAAGCATGCGTGTCGAGAAAGGTGTTGGCAGCCCTTAAGGGCTCAAGTGCGTTGGCAAAGACCTGGTTGGAAAACCGCTCGAAGAGCAGAAAGGTGAACTCTGCGGTTTTTTGAGAGTCTATTGTCCACTTGCGCATAGTTTGATCTAAAACTGCAAAATTCTGCCCGTCAATTGCTTCTACAGTTCCTAAGAAAATAGGGAGGACGATCATGCCGCTTCAGATGAATCGTGAGGTGTTTATCACCTGTGCCGTTACAGGCTCTGGCTCGACACAGGACCGTAGCCCCCATGTGCCGCGTTCTCCGAAAGAAATCGCGGATAGCGCGATCGCAGCGGCAAAGGCCGGGGCAGCAATCGTCCATTGTCACGTCCGCGATCCGGAAACGGGCGTGCCGAGCCGGGACCCCAGGATGTTCCGGGAAGTGACCGACCGCATTCGGGATGCGAGCACCGATGTTGTGCTGAACCTGACTGCAGGCATGGGCGGTGACATGGTTTTTGGACCAGTCGAGGCACCATTGCCGGTATCCAATGGCACAGACATGGCGGGCGCCACTGAACGTGTTCAGCATGTCGTTGAGTGTCGCCCCGAGATTTGCACACTCGACTGCGGCACGATGAACTTCGCTGAAGCTGATTACGTTATGACAAACACGCCCGGCATGTTACGGGCCATGGGCGGCATGATGACGGAAACCGGAGTGATGCCTGAAATCGAGGCCTTCGACACGGGTCATTTGTGGTTTGCAAAACAGCTGGTGGAGGAAGGAATTCTGAGTGCGCCTGCATTGGTGCAACTGTGCATGGGTGTGCCTTGGGGTGCGCCAGACGACCTGAATACCTTCATGGCCATGGTGAACAATGTACCGTCGGACTGGACCTTTTCAGCCTTCTCGCTCGGCCGGAACCAGATGCCCTATGTAGCGGCGGCCGTCCTGGCAGGCGGTAACGTCCGTGTGGGGTTGGAAGACAACTTGATGTTGGGCCGCGGGCAATTGGCAACGAACGAGCAACTGGTGGAGCGCGCTGTTCAAATCGTCGAAAGCCTTGGTGCTCGGGTGATAGGGCCGGATGAGGTGCGAGAGCGGTTGAACCTTGTAAAGCGGGCACCCGTCTGATGAAGCGCATTCTTTGCTATGGCGATAGCAACACCTTCGGCACGATGCCAATGGCCGCGTTGACCGATGATGGAATCTTTCCGAAGGACGTTCGATGGGCCGGTGTAATGGCTGCGTCGCTCGGCCAGGAATGGGATGTGGTTGTCGAAGGGCTTCCGGGGCGAACGACGGCCTTGGACGACCCGATCGAGGGCGCCTTTCTCAATGGACGAAAGTCTTTCCAACCCATTTTGATGTCACATCGCCCAATCGACCTGTTGATCCTGTGTTTGGGTACGAATGACGCGAAGACCCGTTTTGGTCTGAGGTCGCAGGATATTGCTCTGGGCATTCAAAGACTGTTGCTGGATGCCGCGATGCTTGGTGTCGTTGGCAAGACTTTGGCAATCTGCCCGCCGTTGGTTCGGGAACGGGGAGACCTCGCCGAGATTTTTCACGGCGCAGAGGCGCGCACCGTGCGGCTGCCTCAGGAGATGGAGCGGTTCGCACGCTTGAACGGTGCCGAATTCTTCGATGCAAATGAGGTTATCGAGCCGAGTTCCGTGGATGGCGTGCATTGGAGCCAAGAGGCCCACGCAAAGTTAGGCCAGGCAGTCGCTGACAAAGCCCGCGAGATGTTTTCATGAGCCGTCGGGTTGTGATTACAGGCGGAGCGGCTGGCATAGGTGCCAGAATGGCGGAGCGTTTCGCCGAATTGGGTGATCGCGTCGCTGTCTGTGATGCAGATCCGAAAGCGTGTGCGGCCTTCGCAAGGGATCACGAAGGCATCCGTGTTGCGGTTGCCGACGTGACCAAGGCAGAGGAAATGGATCGGTTTCTCGCCGAGATCGAGACCGATTGGGGCGGCGTTGATGTGGTTTGCGCGAACGCGGGTATAGGCGGTGCGGCCGGGTTGATCGAGGATCTCTCCATTGATGACTGGCGCGCCTGCCTTGCCGTGAACCTGGACGGCGCTTTTTTGACGTGCCGTTGGGCGGCGCGGGTTATGCGGGCGCAAGGTTCGGGCCTGATCGTTTTGACGTCGAGCACGTCCGGGCAATGGGGTCATCCGTTCAGGTCGCCCTATGCGACGGCGAAATGGGGCATCATCGGTCTGATGAAAACGCTTGCCATGGAGCTTGGCCCCGCTGGCGTTCGGGTGAATGCGATTTGTCCGGGTGCCGTTGAGGGACCGCGCATGGAGCGGGTTCTTGAGAAAGAAGCGTCCGCCAGTGGGGTCGCCCCCGATGATATTCGAAAGGCGTATGCAGATGGCACTTCTTTGAAAACATGGGTGACGGCGGATGACATCGCTGATGCAGCCATCTGGCTGGCATCTGACATGGCGTCGAAGATTTCTGGCCAGGCAATTACCGTCGACGGCCACACGGAGACAAACAGCGCATGATCTTTCGAGCGAAAATCACGATCTACAGGACGTTGGTATGAAGACAGTTGCGATTATTGGTGGCGGTGTCATTGGAGGAGGCTGGGCTGCTCGCTTTCTGCTAAACGGCTGGAATGTCAATGTTTTTGACCCTGATCCCGAAGCCGAACGGAAGATCGGAGAAGTTCTTGAGCACGCGCGTTGGGCTTTGCCGATGCTTTATGATCGTGCGTTGCCCAAAGAGGGTGCTCTGCGGTTTGTCGGGTCGTTAGATGACGCCGTGCGCGGTGCCGATTACGTCCAGGAAAGCGTGCCTGAAAGGCTTGATCTGAAACACCGCGTCTACGCTGAGATAGAAGCGGCCAATCCGACTGCACCGATCGGGTCTTCGACGAGTGGCTTTAAGCCGAGCGAGCTTCGCGAGGGCTTGCAGACGGGAGCAAGGCTCTTCGTCGCGCATCCGTTCAATCCCGTTTACTTGCTCCCGTTGATCGAAGTTGTGCCGGGCGAAGGGGCTGACGCTTTGGTTGTTGATAAGGCCAAAAGCATTCTCAACAGCGTCGGTTTTTATCCGTTGGAAGTCCGCAAGGAAATCGATGCGCACATTGCCGACAGGTTTTTGGAAGCCGTATGGCGGGAAGCGCTTTGGCTGATCAAAGATGGCATCGCTACAACAGAAGAGATTGATAACGCGATCAGATACGGCTTTGGGCTGCGCTGGGCTCAGATGGGCCTTTTCGAGACTTACCGGATCGCAGGCGGCGAAGGTGGCATGGCGCATTTTATCGCGCAGTTTGGGCCGTGCCTCGAATGGCCCTGGACCAAGTTGATGGACGTGCCGGAATTGACGGACGAGCTTGTGCAGAGCATCGCGGCACAGTCTGACGAACAGTCCGGGTCGCTCAGTATCAGGGAGCTTGAGCGGCTTCGAGATACGAACCTGATTGCGATTTTGCGTGCCTTGAAAGGGCGTGGCAATGCAGCTGGGGCTCTGGTCGAAGAGCACGAACGCATGCTTGCGACCCCCGCGACAGACGCAGTTCCAATGATTACGATCAGCCGTGTCGTTCCCATTGATTGGACAGACTACAACGGGCACATGAACGAGAGCCGCTACGGTCAGGTTTACTCCGATGCGGCGGACGCCACCATGCAGGCGTTTGGGGCAGATCAAGCCTACATCGAAAGTGGCCTAAGCTACTTTACCGTGGAAAACATCATCAAGTATCTCTCTGAAGCCCACGCCGCGGATGCGTTTTACGTCAACACACGCATCCTGATGGCTGAAGGCAAAAAGCTGAAGCTTTTCCATGAGATGAGGCGAAGCGCCGACGACGAAGTGTTGTCGACATGTGAGCAATTTCTGCTTCACGTCAGCCTTGAAACCCGGAAGACCTGTCCACCCCGCGCGGACATCGAGGCGCGTTTGATGGCGCTTGCGAAAGCACATGAGGAGGCTGGTAAATGAACTTTGGCCTGACCGAAGAACAATCGATGATCGTCGACACGGTTCGCGAGTTTGTTGAGCGAGAGATTTATCCTCACGAAGACTCGGTTGAGGCGAGTGGCGAAGTTCCCGCTGAAGTCGCAGAAGCCATAAAAGCAAAGACGATCGAGCTTGGCTTTTACGCCTGCAATTTCCCCGAGGACGTCGGCGGTGCAGGGCT
>CAZMRS010000229.1:0-4829 GCA_964568435.1 uncultured Boseongicola sp.
AAACATTTGCCGTGCTGTATCCATGAAGCCGTCGACGCGCTTGGTTAAATCGGGTGCTCCGGCCCCTTGGATGGCATCACGCATAGCGGTCAGATGCTTTTCCGCCTCGTCAACCGCTCGTGCGACGCGATCTGTTTGAAAGCTGCTGCCTTCAGCTACGCCCTTATCCTTCAGCGGATCGGGGCCAAAGGCGAATAAGTGAAGCGTCGTACCTAAAGCCGCAAAAATGGTCGGGTTCAAAAGAGAAAATGTGTCCGGGTTAAGGCCCGCGACTGCCAAGCCCAAGCCAGTGAGGATAGAGCCGAAAATCTTGCGTGGAATGGCTGGTCGCTTGGCGACACGGCGTTCTTCAAACGCTTCTTCCGCGACAAGCCCTTCGCGGGTTAGCCATGCCGCCAAAATGAGGGCTCCAAACCCCGCAAGATCTAGGGCCATTCCAACGGGTTCTTGGGTGAAGGCCGAGAGGAGAAAAAGCCCTGGCACCAGAAATAGAAAGTTTACACGCGCGCCAGCGCGTCTCCGGCGTTGCTGCGGGCGGGCTGGCGCGGATTTTGGGGCACCGGGGCTGTATTTTCCACCATATTGCCGTGCCACTAGACAGCTCCGGATGTGGCAACGTACGCCATCAAAGCCAAAAGCAGGAAAAATGCCAGTCGCTGCATATGTCCTCCGCGCTGGATCGCCGCTTCATGCGCAACGAGAGCCCCTTTGAAAGCCTTAATTACCACGAAAACCACACCGACCGCCACGGCGAAAAGAATGACCAACAAAGCGATACGCGGCATGGCGCTTAAAACCTCACAGCACTGTGAAGAGGATATAAGTACGCGTCAGCGAACTTGCCAGTTTCGGCCGGATCAGGGCTTCCTGGCTTTCCGCAAGCGATGGACATTCTTCTTCGGAGACTTTGTCTTGTTTCTTTGGGGCGCCTCTGAAGCCAACCCAAGTTGATCGCGCACAACTCTACCCCGAATCTCCTCAACTGCTCCGGGCTTCAGATCACCAAGCCGAAACGGACCGTAACCGATACGGATCAGTCGGTTCACGACAAGATCGATGCTTTCCATTGCTCGACGGATCTCTCTGTTGCGACCTTCGCGAATGCCAACAGTGATCCACGCATTGCCACCCTGCTGCCGATCGAAAGTAATCTCCATTGGCTGAAAGCGTTCCCCATCAATAACGACCCCTTTGCGCAGTGGCTCGAACGTGGTGTCGTCGGGTGTTCCACGGACACGCGCGCGATACTTTCTCAGCCAGCCGGTGGAAGGAAGTTCCAGTTTCCGCTTGATTTCGCCGTCGTTCGTCAAAAGGAGGAGACCCTCGGACGTCAAATCGAGGCGCCCGATTGACATGACACGCGGCATGTCATCTGGCAGATCGTCGAAAATCGTGTCCCTGCCTTTTTCGTCGCTGGCCGTCGTTACGCGTCCGCTCGGCTTGTAGTAGCGCCAGATACGAGGTGGCTCCGCTTCGGCGACAGGCTTGCCGTCGACTTCGATGCGATCAGTGTCGATAACGTTTTGTGCGGGGCTAGTCAGAGTTTTTCCATTTAGGGTGACGCGCCCAGCTTCGATCATGCGTTCGACTTCTCGGCGCGAGGCCACGCCGCGTCGAGCCAATACTTTTGCGATACGCTCGCCTGGTGTCGTAGTCTTTGCCATGCTTCGCCATATCGCGGGGCTACTGTGATTAAAAGACCGTCGGTCCGGCTCCTTGCGTATTTGCTTTGCGCGGGGCATCAGACGACATGGACTTCAAGAGTCATATGGAACTGGCGCTGGACGAAGCCCGCCGCGCTAGAGCGCGCGGCGAGGTTCCTGTGGGTGCGGTTGTGGTCGGATCGGAAGGCGAGGTCCTTGCAGCCAACGGGAACAGAACGCGTGAACTGACGGATCCAACGGCTCACGCCGAAATCTTGGTGATCCGTGAAGCTGCAAAAGTCCTTGGTACGGAACGGCTCACAGGTTGCGATCTCTACGTTACGCTTGAGCCTTGCCCAATGTGCGCGGCTGCAATCTCAGCGGCGCGTATTCGGCGGTTATATTACGGGGCCGCGGACCCAAAATCAGGCGGTGTGGCACAAGGTCCAAGAGTCTTTAGCCACTCACAATCGCACCACGTTCCCGAAGTCTATGACGGGATCGCCGCAGGGGAGTCTGCTAAGCTTCTAAAAGACTTTTTTTCTGAAAGGCGAGACTAAATTTCGATCGATTCCATGACGTCGGGCGTTTTGACGTCGACGTTTGGCAACGCGGCGATCATCTCGTCTGCCGTCTGGGCGAGGAGCGGGAAGGTTTTGTAGTGACAAGGGATGACCGTTTTGAAGTTGAAGTACCTCTGGGCAGCCCATGCGGCAGCTTTCATATCCATCGTGTAGTGGCCGCCTGCACATAGGATGCCAATGTCAGGCGCGTAGTACTCACCGAACCAGGCCATATCCGCCATGATATCCGTGTCGCCTGAGAAATAGATGGTGTGCCCTTCGCCTTTGATGATAAAGCCGGCTTCTGAACCAGCGACGGAAAGGCCTTCTCCATCGAAGTCTATCGACGAGGAATGTGACGCGGTGACCATAGAGACTTGCGCGCCACCAAGGGTGATTGCGCCACCCTTTCCAAAGCCGATAGTCTCCAACCCGTCAAAGATCGGCGACTTTGACAACTCATGGATACATGCGATGGGAATGCCGAAAGTGGATGCGATGGTGGCTGCATTCGACGCGTGATCGCCGTGTCCGTGCGAGATCAGAATCGCTGTTACTCCGGCGATTGCAGCATCTTCCTGTCCCTCCGGAAATACTGGGTTTCCCGCAAGCCAAGGGTCAACCAAGAGCACTTGGTCTTCAATCTCAATCCGAAACCCAGAGTGTCCAAGCCACGTGATTTTCATGTCATCCTCCCTATGTCTGTACGAACTGAGTGTAAGGGACGTCATGGACTGGACAAGAGCGATTGATGGTTATTGCGAGCGTACCGATCACACTTTGTGGTCGGAGCCGATAAACGCGGTCACGAACCTCGCCTTTATAATCATTGCGGTCATCATGTGGCGGCGGAGTGCCGGTGAGCACGGCGCACGTTGGTTGTCAGCAGTTCTGTTCGCAATCGGCGTTGGGTCAGGGCTGTTTCACACATTTGCGACGGCGTGGTCGGCAACGGCCGATGTGATCCCGATCGCAGTCTTCACGTTAAGCTACATCTATTTGGCAAACCGTCACTTCTGGGGAATGCGCGTGTGGGTAGCGGTGCTTGGGACGGCAGCGTTTGTTCCTTATGCAGCGCTTTTGACACCCGTTTTCTCCGCCCTTCCATTTTTGTCGATTTCGTCGGCCTATTGGGCGCTGCCTCCGCTGATCGCTGGTTATGGCGTTTTCCTACGCTCTCGGGCGCCGGATACGGGGCATGGCCTTGTGATCGCTGCCGGACTGTTGGTCCTGTCTCTTATCTTTAGATCATTGGACCAGCTTGTCTGTCACGCGTTGACGTTTGGAACGCATTTTGCGTGGCACATTCTGAATGCAATCCTGCTTGGCTGGATGATTGAGGTTCTGCGACGTCACAATATGAAGGCGGCGTAGATTGGGATTGTGAGCATGGACAGAAATGTCTGGTAGATGAGCGTGTCGGCATAAAGTTCAGCGTCGCCGCCCATTGCGCGGGCCACCACGTATCCATTGGTTGCGGCGGGGACAGAGGCGACAAGAACACCAGCAAGCGTTTCGAGCGGCGATAAGCCAAACACAGACGCCAAGGCCAGAAACGCAAGCGGTATGACAACCGGGCGCAGCGCTGCGCTGATCGCAACGGCGGCGCTGAAACGGCGAAGCCGGTCTATAGATATGCCTGCGCCGACGACAAGTAGACCGATGCCGAGTGCAGCCCGCCCGATGATATCAAGCGCGTCAATGATGGCTGCGGGAAGATCAAATGGAGCCAGGTTCAAGGCCAATCCGATGACGCTGCCAATCACGAGAGGGTTCACCGCCAGCGCCCGCAGGATGCGTCTCGGTCCGGTTTCTCCCCCACATAGAGACACAATGACGAGTATATTCAGCACGTTAATGAATGGAATGAGTACCGTCATTCCAAGTGCAATGAGCACGATCAACTCTGATCCGCCCAAGAGCTCTCCCGCAGAGAGCGCGATGAACGCATTCCAACGGGTCGTTGTTTGGAACACAGTAGAAAGGGACGCCGACGACAGTGTTTCTTTCGGTAAAACTGCGCGCGTCGCCAGTGCCAGCAGACCGCTAAAGGCCACAAGTAAGACCAGCGCTGTCGCAAAGAAACCGAACCCGGCTGACGACAAGTCGGCTGTCGCGATGAACTTGATTAGGATTGCCGGGATTAGGATTCGAAAACTAAGAAGCTCGATGCCTGCCCAATGCTCTTCACGCAACAAGCCCGTCGCCTTCGCCGTCCAGCCCGCAAGGTACGCCAGTGCAATTGGCATGATGGCAAGGAATGTGATCATGGGATGTGGCCAAACGGAGAAATGACACCGGACGCCAACCTTACCGCCAAAGGATCAATAAGCAAGCTGCGGCAGCTTGCGGGCGACGATAGCTCGGGTTAAACGGACCCCGTTTGAAATTGGAGTTGTGCTGCTGATGTCAATTGACTCGGAAACCGCCCGCCGCGTCGCGAAACTGGCCCGGATCAGGGTCGAAGACGATGACCTTCCTGCGTTGGCACAGGATTTCAACCGGATTCTGGGATTTGTAGAGCAGCTGAACGAAGTGGATGTCGAGGGAGTTGAGCCGATGACGTCTGTCACTCCAATGCGCCTAAAGCGTCGCGTTGATGAAGTGACGGATGGAGATCAGC
>CAZMRS010000230.1:0-1437 GCA_964568435.1 uncultured Boseongicola sp.
TGATCCCGTCGCTTTTGGTGTGATGATGTCGTTGCAGCGGCGCGGCTTGCGCGTTCCAGAAGATGTTGCAGTTACTGGATTTGGCGCGTTTGAGATCGCGCATGTGTCGAACCCAACGATTACCACGGTGAACGTGCACGCTGATCGTATCGGCGAGATTACCGGGGCGATGATTACAGACATTCTTGGGCTGGAAGGCGAAGATCTGGAGCCGTTTTTGAAGCGAGTGACGCCGGATCTGCAGATCGGTGAATCTGGCTAAACCATGATAATAGAATATTTTTACGAGATGGAAGGCGCTTTGGTGCGCGGAGATTTGGTGTTCGGGTCTGTTCTGGTTAGAATCTGCGCATGTGAGTGAGTTTCAACAGTGTTTTGATGCAGCTTTCGATAAGGGAAGGAGAGCTTGGTATGTCTCAGTTGGAATTATACACCGGCCTTTCAGCACTTTGGATCGCCTTGGCATGGTTGCCGTACATTCTGGACCGGATCATGGTTCGGGGTTTGCTTGGCGCGATGGCCAATCCGAGCCCGGATCTGCCGGCTCAGTCAGCTTGGGCGGTGCGGGCGATGGCGGCTCATAAGGTGGCTGTCGAAGCCTTTGTCGCTTTTGGTCCTTTGGCGGTTCTGGCGATGATCCGTCTGCCAGATGATGGGTATCCTGGCATTCTGGCGATGACTTTCTTCATCGGCATTTTCGCGCATTACTGGATCTACGTTGCTGGCATTACTGTGCTGCGGACTTTGAGTTTCGCTTTGGCGGCCTTGTCGACTGCGGCGCTGGGTTTGCGCGTTCTGGGCTGGGTCTGACGTTCTAGCGAACTGTCTTTTGGGTTTGATGTGTGAGGGGCGCTGCCCCTCGCACGCTTTGCGTGCTCACCCCGGGATATTTTGACCAAGAAGAATGAGAATTTGAATCAAATTCTATAGTGACGCGATCAACGTGATCAATCTTCTCGCCAATCTGATAGTCACCCCAGCGATGCGGCTCACCTGCCAAGGTGAAATCATAGTTTGAGAAATCAAGGCCTTCGGGAATACGAAGCGAATCTGCCGCAAGAGGCGCGGAAAGTTCTGGCAACACCGTCTCAGGTGCGGGCGCGTCGGCGGATCGCTTTCGCACCATGACCCAACGCACATACTCGAGGACGGCCTCACCTCGTTGATTGCGCCCCGTCGTGCGGACCCAGACGACACCAGACTTCCCGTTCGAGTTCTGCTTCAAGCCGATCACTTCGGACGTCGCGGACAGAGTATCGCCTGGGTGAACAGGTGCCAGCCACCGCCCCTCGGCGTAGCCCAGGTTTGCGACTGCGTTCAAAGAAATGTCAGGGACTGTCTTCCCGAACACCGTGTGAAACACCAGAAGATCATCGAACGGAGCGCCGGGCATCCCGCAACGACTAGCAAACTCGGCCGAGGACGCCATCGCGTGTC
>CAZMRS010000230.1:1453-4829 GCA_964568435.1 uncultured Boseongicola sp.
GGATAAAGCGCATGATAAAGCGCCTTCTCACCGCCTTCGAGTGTGCGCGGCACTGCGTGTTCAATCACCTCGCCGACGCGATAGTCCTCAAAAAAACGGCCCGGATTGGTCTTCATAGATGTCAGCCCCCGAATGGGAAATAGCCAAGCCAGGTGTGCACCCCGGCGATGACGCCATAGATAACAAGCGTGATAACCAGCAGGCGAACGTCGCCTGCCGCTGATCCGCCTTCATAGGGCGTGTAATCCGGCTCGGCCCGGTTAATCAGGATCATTTCCGCCAAAGCCCAGATCGCAAGCCAACCGAACAGAACGAGGGACGCGGTGTCCCCATTCACCAAAAGGTGTGCCAAGGCCCAGACGATCACACCTGTCAGCATCGGATGTCGCATGTGCTTGCGCAGCCGGCTTTTGGACGATCCCAGCCCGAAAAGCGCCACGGCGGCAATCATCAACAGGTTATTCACCCCGGTCGTCGCAACAGAACGCCCCCAAAGGAAATCTGCAGGGGCCGCACGGAACCCCATCACCATCAGCACCACGGACAAAACCAGAGCAAGCGCAATCACGCCTTTGGAGGCATCTCCCATCTTGTCTTGCATGAACGCGCGGCCTGTCGGCACGACGCGCTTGAAGAAATGGGCAGCCGTCCAGAGCAGCAGGCCAAGGATAAGAAGGGTCATAACTTACGCTCGCTTCGCTATGGCGTCAGCGCGGGCGAGCGTCTGACGCGCGGTTTCGATGTGCAGGTTCTCGACGATCTTCCCGTCGACCACTGCCACACCTTCACCCCGCGCGCGCGCCTCGTCAAATGCCGCCATCTGGCGACGTGCCAAATCAATCTGATCCTCAGTCGGCGCAAAGACCGCGTTTGCGATCTCCAATTGCGCCGGATGGATCAGCGTTTTGCCATCCATGCCCAGCGCCCGACCCTGCTCGCATTCCACACGCAAACCGTCGTCGTCCTTGAACGCGTTGTAGACACCATCGACACAGACAATCCCTGCCGCCCTAGCGGCCATCAGGCACGACTGCAGCGCTGTCATCATTGCGGATCTGTCGCCACCCGTCGCACAGCCGATGTCTTTGGCCAGATCGTTGGTGCCCAGAATAAAGCCGCCCACTCCCGACGCGTCAGCAATCGACAAAGCGTTCAGTACACCACGCGGCGTTTCCATCATGCACCAGATCGGCAAATCACCTGTAATGGTCTTCAAGGTCGCAAGTTGTTTCGGACCGTCAACCTTCGGCAGCAACACCGCGTCGCACTCCATCGAAGCAACGGCCTTGGCGTCGTCCTCTCCCCATTCGGTGTCCAAACCATTGATGCGGACGATTCTGGCGCGATGACCAAAGCCGCCTTTTGCCAGCTCCTCTGCCAAAGTCGCGCGCGCGGTGACTTTCTCAGCCGGAGTCACGGCGTCTTCCAGATCGAAGATAATCGCGTCGCAATCAAGCGTCCGCGCCTTGTCCAGCGCGCGCACCTTGGAAGCCGGAATATAGAGAACCGACCTGTAAAGCGCTGTTGAGTCCCCCATGATTCGCCTCGCAAAGCAATAAAGTTGCGCGGAACCTGCATATTTGCGCAGCATTCCGCAAGTCTTTTCGCTGCATTGCAGCGCGTCTTTTTGCAGTTGCGTGATGGAGCGTACGGTCCGTTAACCATTTTTTCCGCTCACGCCCCGAGGGTTCTGGTCGCTTCAAAGGCCAGGAATTCGGCCTTTCCAATATAGTTCGAAAGGATATGGACATGCCCCGGTTTCTTGCACTCTTTGCTACGCTTTTCACCCTCTCCGCATCTGCCGCTCAGGCTCAGAGCAATTGCGCGCCACGCGCTGTGGTCTTGGATCACCTCGCACAGAATTTCGGCGAAACGCGTCAATCGATTGGCCTTGGACAGGATGGTCACGTGATCGAAGTGTTTGCGTCCGCCGACAGCGGCACATGGACCATCACGATCACTCTGCCTAACGGGCTGACCTGTCTCGTCGCGTCTGGCGACGCCTTCGAAGCCGTCGCCGAAACTCAAACGCCAGACGGCGTTGCAGGTTAAGTCAAAGCATCAAAAATGAGCTTCGTCCCGGTCATAACCAAAAGGACGTAGGTGATCGCGAAGAACAGGCGCTCCGGCACAAGCCGGTGCGCCTTTACGCCAAGCCAGGCACCAAAAAGCGCCGCCGGGACAAGGTAAAGCCCCGTCGTGAGCGTTTCGACCGTGAAGATCCCAAGGAATGTGTAGGGAATAGCCTTGAATATGTTGACTGCCCAGAAGGTGATGACAGTTGTTGCCTGATAAGTCGTCTTCTGCAAATTCCGCGCCAAAAGATACACCGCGACAGGCGGCCCACCGGCGTGACTCACAAACGATGTGAAACCAGCCGTCATCCCAGCGAACCTGCCCACCCAGGGCGAGAAAGGTCGGTCGGGGATACGGATCCAGTTCGCCGCGCGCGCAAGCTGGAACGCCACAAACGCAAGTGAGATAATTCCAAGGAACAGCCGCAGCACGTCCGCGTCCGCCCACCGCCAAAATAACGCGCCAAGGAGCACGCCAGGCGCTGCACCAAGGATCAAAAGCCGCGCATCTGGCCAACTCCACTGCTTCCAATAGGGCTTTAGTGTCGCAGCATCGACCAGCATCAGAAGCGGTAACATAAGGCCCACGGCAAACGCCGGATCGACGATCAAAGCCATGAGCGGGCCAGCGACAAAGGCTGCGCCGGACCCAAAGCCGCCCTTAGAAAAACCTGCAAAAATCACGGCCGGAACGGCCAACATAAAAAAGGTAAGGTCGAGCGTCACTTCGAACCTCCACGTAAAATTCCCAAGGCGACGCTAGCGGCGTGATTCCGTTATGGGAAGGATCACTTCGTCGCGCATGGGCTTGCACCCGGACGTTTCAGTGGATACCCATCGGCTCCGAACCGCTAACCCACTTTCGGATCGGAGACCATTCCTCATGTCCAGACCAAAGATTGCGCTGATCGGCGCAGGCCAGATCGGTGGTACACTCGCCCACCTTGCCGCCATGAAAGAGCTCGGCGACGTCGTTTTGTTCGACATCGCAGACGGCACCCCACAGGGCAAAGCGCTCGACATCGCCGAAGCTGGCCCGTCCGAAGGCTTTGACGCCGCGCTCAAAGGCACCACCGATTACGCCGATATCGCCGGTGCCGACGTTTGCATCGTCACTGCCGGTGTTCCGCGCAAGCCTGGCATGAGTCGCGACGATCTTCTGGGCATCAACCTCAAAGTCATGAAGTCCGTCGGCGAAGGCATCAAAGCAAACGCACCGAACGCCTTCGTGATCTGCATCACCAACCCGCTCGACGCGATGGTTTGGGCCCTCCGTGAGTATTCCGGGCTTCCACACGAGA
>CAZMRS010000231.1:0-4798 GCA_964568435.1 uncultured Boseongicola sp.
CGATTGACCCTTGATCGCGAAAACGGGTGTCCCACCTTCCGCGATGGCGGCGGCAGCGTGATCCTGGGTTGAGAAGATGTTGCATGATGCCCAGCGCACATCAGCGCCCAAAGCATTCAATGTCTCGATGAGAACCGCCGTCTGGATCGTCATATGAAGAGACCCTGTGATCCGCGCGCCCTTCAGCGGTTGCGAGCGGCCGAACTCTTCACGCAGGGCCATCAGGCCCGGCATCTCGGTTTCGGCGATATCAAGTTCCTTGCGCCCGAACGCCGCAAGAGAAATGTCCTTAACTACATAATCTTTGGCCATAAGACCCGCTCCTTAGTCATTTAACGGGCCAGATAGCACCGGCATCTATGGCCGACAACTAAACTTAGCTTTTAATACCTGCCGGCGTCTTCATTGTGGGGATACCGTCACGCCAGTTGGTGCCGGACGCCATAACGCAAGATGTGCCGTTGGACCGCGTCATGAGAATGGTCCAGGTGCCTTTTTCTTCTGACATCCAGACTTCGAAGACTGCATTTGGGTTTTGCAAGCCGCCGCCGGCAAATACCTCTCCGTATTTCTCGTTCAGTCTTTCAACCAACACGTTTCTTTCGGCGCACGCGCTTTGTGCGTGAAGCATTGTTGGTAGCAGTGCCGCCCCAAGGGCGAAGGTGGTCACGATGCGTCGCATCACGTCTCCTTTCTGCGGCTTTGCCGCATCTCGAGTTCTTCCTCCCTTGTCCAGATCACCAACTACGCAAGTGTTTATTGCCAAAATATGACTTTCGGCCCCTAAAACCGGGCGTCATAAACGCTCAATTTTAGGTATTATTCCCGAAATATGCCGGAAAGCGGCTCGAAAAACGGGCATTTTCATGCCGGAAACAGCTTGACGAAAACTGGGCGTTTGCATCACATCCAGCGCATGCCGCCCAAACCATCCCCACCGCGCGCCTGGCAAAGAATGCTGTCCGGTCGTCGCCTTGATCTCCTCGATCCGACCCCTGTTGATGTCGAAATTGAAGACATTGCGCACGGGTTAGCTTTTGTAGCGCGCTGGAACGGTCAAACTAAGGGCGATTTCGCCTATTCGGTAGCGGAACACTCACTTCTCGTCGAAGAGATTTATTCACGCCTCGAACCGTCCGCAGGCGCGAAATGGCGGCTTGCCGCGCTTCTCCATGATGCACCGGAGTATGTCATCGGCGACATGATCTCTCCGGTCAAAGCTGCAGTTGGTCCCGGATACGGCACTCTGGACGGTCGGCTCGCCGCCGCAGTGCATTTGCGATTTGGACTGCCGGCCAACATTCCCGCGACCATCAAACGCCGGATTAAAAAGGCCGACAAGATATCGGCCTGGCTCGAAGCGATCCAACTGGCCGGATTCACACTCGATGAGGCCAATAAGCTCTTCGGCGCGCCCGACGAATCCGTCATCGGCGGGCTTACCCTCCATCTAAGGCCACCGGTCCAGGTCCGCGCCGCCTACGTGGAACGGCACAGGGACCTGATGTCACAACTCTAGGTCTTTCTTCTTGGCCGCAAATATCCTGGGGGAGCGCGGCACGCGCGGGGGCAAAGCCCCTATCTGGGTGAACGTTTCGCCAAAATCCTCTGCAGAGTCCGACGGTGCATATTCAAACGTCGCGCAGTTTCACTGACGTTGCGATCGCACAGCTCGTAAACCCGCTGAATATGCTCCCATCTAACGCGATCAGCGCTCATCGGGTTTTCTGGCGGCGGCGGCAGTTCATCTTCGGGGGCCAACAAAGCTGCGGTTACGTCGTTCGCGTCAGCGGGCTTCGACAAATAATCCGTCGCGCCAATCTTCACGGCGGCGACGGCGGTGGCGATTGCCCCATAACCTGTCAGAACGACAACCCGGCTGTTCTCACGGCGCTCGCGGATACGCTCAACCACGTCAAGCCCATTCCCGTCACCAAGCCGAAGGTCGACGACCGCGTAGGCAGGCGGGCGGGCTGTGGCGATGGCGGTTCCAGCAGCAACGGTTTCGGCAGTCTCAACTTCGAAACCGCGTTTCTCCATGGCACGCGCCAATCGGCGCAGGAACGGCTCATCATCATCGACGATCAAAAGCGACTTGTCTTCGCCGATATCTTTAAGTGGTTGATCCGCCATGCGTTCCTCCTGCCCCATTGGAGCAGAAACTAGGCTGCGTCCCCGCTATCGTCAAACAAACTTAGTTTGTCGCCACCTGGCATGAAGTCTGCAACGCCATATCTTCAGGCGAAGTATCGCGACCGAAGTACGTAGCAAGCCCGGTTCCGGGGAGCATCAAATAGGTAAAGGTCGAATGATCCATCAGATAAAACTCTCCTTCGCCCGCCCCTTTGGCATAGTACACCTTATAAGCTTGCGCCGCCGCTTTCACTTGCTCAGGGTTCCCGGTCAAAGCGATCATTTTCGGGTGCATATCAGCGGCATACTGCGCAACGACTTCCGGAGTGTCCCGTTCCGGGTCAATCGAGATGAAGACAGGCGTCACATCCAACCCCTGCTCCGCCAGAATATCAACCGCCAGGACATTGCGTGCGACATCAAACGGGCAAACGTCAGGACAGAATGTATACCCAAAGTAAACCAACGACGGGCCATCGATGACCTCAACATCCGTGACCGTCTCGCCACCGCCGTCCAAAAGCTCGAACGGCCCACCAATCGCGACGTTGCCGCTGGCGATAGCGTTTCCGCCGCAAGCGTTCTCTTCGGTCATTGTCGTCCAAACTGCCGTAGCGCCAATGGCAGTTGACAATGCCAAGGCCGCAACTCCGACTATCTTCGTGTTCATCAGTTAACTCCTCGGGAACCGTCAGCCGCATTGATCCTCGAAGAGCAAGCGGCCTACAAGAGGACAGCACAGCGCACATACGAGGACGTGATGGTCGAACAGCAAACCTTCGATACCACAATCCAACGCTCGAACTGGGTGCGTCTAAGAACTCTCATTGTGCTCAGATGGGTTGCGATCGGCGGCCAGCTTGCTGCCATCACCGTGGCCCAGCGCCTCTTTGATCTCGATCTCAATCTTGGCCTGTGTTTCCTCGCCATCGGGGCGTCCATCGTCGCGAACCTCTTCGCAGTCTTTGTTTTTCCTGAAAACAAGCGGCTAACCGAAGTGGAAGTGGCTTTGATGCTCCTTTTCGACGTATCGCAACTGGCGTTTCTCCTTGCCCTAACCGGCGGCCTGAACAACCCGTTTGCGCTCCTCATCCTCGCACCGGTCACGATTTCCGCGACCGCTTTGAAACCGCGAACAACAGCGTTCCTCGGTGCTGCCACCATTGCGCTCGTCAGCGTCGTTGCCCTCTGGCATGTACCTCTTCGGACAGAACACGGAGCCATCATGCGGATGCCGCAAGACTTCGTGTATGGGTTTTGGACCGCCATCGTTATTGGCGTCATCTTCCTCGGCATATTCGCCACTCGGGTCACGGCCGAAGTCCACGCTATGTCCGAAGCGCTCGCCGCGACGCAGATGGCTCTGGCGCGCGAACAAAAACTCACCGACCTCGGCGGGGTGGTCGCGGCAGCGGCCCATGAACTTGGCACACCCTTGGCCACCATCAAACTCGCCAGCGCCGAATTGATTGACGAGCTCGAAGATGAAAATCTCAGAGAGGACGCAACCCTCATCCGCGATCAGGCGGATCGTTGTCGCGACATCCTACGCTCCATGGGCCAAGCCGGAAAAGAAGATCTCCACATGCGCCGCGCCCCGCTTGGTGCGGTCGTGCGTGAAGCAGCCGAACCCCATGAAGATCGCGGCAAGGCCCTGCACTATGATATTTCGTCTCTTGCATCGGGCGACGCGCAGCAGCCCGAAATCGACCGACGCCCCGAAATAATTCACGGGCTGAGAAACCTCATTCAAAACGCAGTCGACTTCGCGGCAGACAATGTATGGGTCGACGTGACATGGGACGAAAACGACGTCACTCTCACAATCTCTGATGATGGGCCGGGATTCTCCCCGCAAGTGATAAACCGCATCGGAGACCCCTTCGTTCGAAAACGCGAGAAAAGCTCATCCTCACAACGCCCAGGATACGAAGGTATGGGCCTCGGATTATTTATTGCCAAAACGCTTCTGGAACGCTCCGGCGCCGAGATCAGCTTCGCCAATGGAAGCGAGCCGGGTCAGCCGTCGGACAACTTTGAGATTCGCTCTGGCGCAATCGTCCAGGCACGCTGGCCGCGGGAAAGGCTCGGCGCACTTGGCAATGCCGAGCGCCTCCCTTTGGGTGAAAATATCCAGTTCGATCCCACCTAGGCGTGTGAAATACCCCCCGCCGTTAACCCGTCGTTAACATCCTCTGGAACATGGTTAAGGCCGTGTCATTGGGGGATGTCTATTTGGCATACGCAAATATTTTGACGGCGGTCCTGTATGGATCCAGCGCCTTTCTCTCGGCATTTGCCGCCTTGTCCATCGTGTCACGCCGACACGCCATAAGGAATACTCGGGCCCAAACCGAGAGTTCTGACCTTACGGGAGATACTCTCGTCTTCCTCATTCGTGATTGCGTGCTTGTCGACGCCAACTTCCCGGGCCAACGCTTCTTAAAGCAGTTCGGCGCAAGCGAGCTCGACATCGAAGCTCTATCTCGCGGCCTTCACAGCACATTCAGCGACGCCGCAAAGCTTTTCCAGCCCGCCGACAAGGACACACATCTGATATCGAGCGACGAGATGTTCCAGGCAATCTCCGAACGTGTCGGCGAAACGATACGCATCAAGATTCAAAGCCGCGAGCAAGTGTCGCTGCAAGCCGAAGACATCCATC
>CAZMRS010000232.1:0-4798 GCA_964568435.1 uncultured Boseongicola sp.
AAGCTCGTCGTCATCAATATACGCGATGGCTTGTTCCAGCGACATCAAGACAGGTGGCGTAAGCCGCACGGCCTCATCCGTTCCAGAAGCGCGAACGTTGGTCAGCTTCTTGCCTTTGAGCGGATTAACCTCAAGATCATTATCCCGGCTGTGCTCGCCGATGATCATGCCTTGGTAAACCTGCTCTTGTGCACCGATGAACATCCGACCGCGGTCTTCCAGGTTGAACAGCGCGTAAGCCACGGACACACCATCTTCCATTGAGATCAAAACACCGGCGCGGCGTCCGGGAATTGCCCCCTTATAAGGTGCCCAACCATGGAACACTCGGTTCAACACCCCAGTGCCGCGCGTGTCCGTCAAGAACTCACCGTGATACCCGATCAGTCCACGCGACGGGACCTGAGCGATAATCCGGGTCTTGCCTGAACCTGCCGGCTTCATCTCAGACAGATCACCGCGACGGGGGCCAGTCAGTTTCTCAATGACAGCGCCGGTGTAGTCATCATCAACATCAATAGTAACTTCTTCGATGGGTTCATGCTGCACACCATCAATGTCACGCATCAAGACCTGGGGCCGAGATATCGACAGCTCAAAGCCTTCACGTCGCATGTTTTCGATCAAGACGCCCATCTGAAGCTCGCCACGGCCGGCAACTTCAAATGCTTCTCCACCCGGCGTGTCAGTCACTTTGATCGCAACATTAGTCTCGGCTTCTTTCATAAGCCGATCACGAATGACACGGGACTGAACTTTCTTGCCATCGCGCCCAGCCAGTGGACTGTCATTGATCCCGAACGTGACAGAAATTGTCGGGGGATCAATAGGTTGCGCCGGGAGCGCATCTTCGACCGCCAATGCAGCGATGGTGTCAGCGACGGTTGCTTTTGCCATTCCCGCAAGTGAGACGATATCACCCGCGACGGCTTCTTCGATCGGCTGTTGGGACAATCCTCGAAACGCCAAAATCTTGGAAACACGAAACTGCTCAACCTTTTGTCCGATGCGACTAATCGCCTGAACGGTTGCTCCGGTCTTCAGCGTGCCGCTTTCAATACGGCCTGTGAGTAGGCGACCCAAGTAGGGGTCGGCACTCAGCGTTGTCGCCAACATGCGGAAGTCATCATCTTTGGCAGCGGTTTGTTTCGGACGCGGAACATGCGCGACGATCAATTCAAACAAAGCATTCAGGTCGGATTTCGGACCATCGAGATCTGCATCCGCCCAGCCTGATCGCCCAGACGCATAAAGATGCGGGAAGTCTAGTTGGTCTTCATTGGCATCGAGGGCTGCAAACAAATCAAAGACTTCGTCCAGCGCACGATCTGGTTCGGCATCTGGCTTATCAACCTTGTTGAGCACCACGATAGGGCGCAGACCAAGCGCCAACGCCTTCGATGTCACAAACTTGGTCTGCGGCATCGGACCTTCCGCAGCATCAACCAGCAATACAACACCATCAACCATCGAAAGAATGCGCTCGACCTCACCACCGAAGTCCGCGTGACCGGGCGTGTCTACGATGTTGATACGCGTACCTTTCCATTCGACCGACGTTGCTTTCGCAAGAATGGTAATGCCGCGCTCGCGCTCCAAGTCATTGGAATCCATGGCACGTTCAGCCACATCCTGGCCTTTACGGAAAGCGCCGGATTGCTTCAGCAACTCGTCGACCAGCGTCGTTTTTCCGTGGTCGACGTGCGCGATGATCGCGATGTTTCTAAGGTCCATAGTGTCTCTCGTCTCAGGGATGCGCGCGCCTTATCGCGGCCCTGAGCTAATTGCTAGCGCGAAAATGACGTGTCACCGGGCGATGTAGCGATCTTGCCGGTGATTCACCGCAACAATCAGATTGACGACGACGGCTCCTGCAAGCGACCACGCCACCAAATCCCATTCCAAAACGGTAAAGGCGAGCAGGAAAAGCAGGGCATCAAATGGCAACTGCGTCCACCCGGCCTGAATACCGAAACGTTCCTGCAGAAAAAGCGCCAGAACGCCAATGCCACCTAACGATGCACCGTGGCGAAACAGTGCGAGCAACCCCATGCCAAGAATGGCACCGGACAAAACGGCACCGACTGGCGGATAGATGTAGCCAAAAACAACTGCACTTGGCATCACTTCGATCATCACCGAAAGAACAGACACGGCAATGACACTCTTGACGGTGAATCTCAGCCCCATCCGAACCAATGCCAAAACCCAGAACGGCAAGTTAAGTACAAAGAAGACCAACCCGAGGGAGATGTTGGTCATATACGAGATCAACACGGCCAACCCAGCAGTTTGCCCTGTCATAAGACCCAAATGTGTCAGCATTTGAAGGCCGAGCGCACAAAGTGCAGTTCCCAAAAAGAACGCGAAAGCGTCCTCAAACAAGGAATGATTGATCTTTATGCGGTGGGGTTCATGCATGGCTGCGGCTCTCGCATATTGAGCGAGTGACTGTCCAGACCGTCTTAGGCGGCTTCCGAAACGAGTTGGTCGTAGATATCGCAGATAGTACTGCACGCTGACAAAAGGCGCGCATCGTCGACAGTTAAAGCCACACGCAAATGTCCTGCTGCCGCCTGACCAAAGCTTTCCCCGGGCATAACGGCAATTCCAGCTTCATCAAGCAAGCGATGGGCAAACCCTTCGCCTGTAAGGCCTGCCGCGCGGACATCCAGCATCAAATACATAGAGGCAGATGAAGGCACGACTTTCAGCCCGCGTCGTGCAAAAAGTTCGTTTGCTTTGGCATGTCTGCGGCGGAACGGTTCTGAGATCTGATCCTCGAGCGTACGGCCTTGGCTCAACGCAAACAAACCTGCGTCTTGTATGAAGCCGGGAACACCGTAAGTCGTGTGCGTGGTCAGGTTTTCAATATGCTCCATCGCTTCTTCTGGGCCGACCAACCACCCCAAACGGCTACCCGTCATCGCATGACTTTTTGACATCGAGCCGACGACAAGAGTCCGATCTTCCATGCCCGAAACTTGCCGCGGGGAAAGATGGTCACCGTCCCAAATTTGAGTGTCGTAAACCTCGTCAGAAATAACCCAAAGGTCTTGAGCCCGTGCTACAGCAGCAATGCCTTCCATTGTGTCTTTCGAGTACACGACACCAGTGGGGTTGTTTGGTGAGTTGATGAGAAGACTCTTGGCTTTATCAGCGACTGCAGAGATTGCGCTGGCCGCCGGCTGAAAGTCTTCTTCCGCCTTTGCAACAACCGGTTTTGCCACAGCTCCAACGCCTCGAATAGTACCGGGGTAGGTGGCATAGAACGGATCGATGAAAAGCGCTGTATCGCCGGGGTCGCAAGCGGCTATGTGGGCTGCGAACAGGGCTGATTGACCACCGGGTGTGACGACAACATTTTCACGTCGTGTCCTAACACCTGTCCGTCTCTCCACCCGTTCTGCAATCGCAACTCGAAGTTCATCTGTACCGGGCAAAGCCGCATAGCCCGTGTGACCGGCCAAAGCCGCCTCGTACATAGCACGAAGGATATCAGGTTCCGTCCGACGGTCATGCTCACCAATGGTCAGCTCGATAATGTCGTGTCCTTCAGACACCAGCTTACGTGCCTTACGAAACACATCCCAGCCGTCAGAGCCGCCGCCGGTTAATCCAATTATGCGTTCTGATAGTTCCATGAAATCTTAAGCGCACAGCGCGCGGCCGTTTGTCAAATGAATGTTGTTTTTGTCATCGATCACCACGCGTGATCGATCAAAATGACCGCAAAGTATGATTCCGATTTTCGTCTTAACGACGCTGGTTTCTTAAACCCGGCCGCGAGTAATTTGACCTGATGGCCTTTACAGAAACACCGGGAAACCATTATACCGCCGGTCATGACCCGCTCGCTCTGCATAATTTGCTGCATTATTACCGCCTGACACACGTCGCGCGGGCCGGTCCCTTTTCTCTTTAAATTGACCTTGCTAAAGCCCGCGTGGGACGACTCTGCCCGCACGAAGGACTTTGTACACCATGACGCAGATCACTCTTTACAACACGGCAAAGCGGCAAAAGGAGCCGTTCCAGCCCATTGATGATCAAAACGTGCGGATGTACGTCTGTGGACCCACTGTGTACGACCGTGCGCACCTTGGAAACGCTCGTCCCGTCGTTGTTTTTGACACGTTGTTCAGGCTTCTTCGTGAGGTCTACGGCGCAGAGAATGTAACTTACGTTCGAAACTTCACGGACGTAGATGACAAAATCAACGCAACAGCAAAGGCTCGTAAAGACGCAGGTGAGCCCGGAAGTCTCGAGGATTTAATCCGCGCGCGTTCGAACGAAACCATCGACTGGTATCTCCAAGACATGGCCGCGTTGGGGGCTTTGCAACCAACTCAAATGCCGCGAGCAACCGAGTGGATTGCTCAGATGATTTCAATGACATCTGATCTGATCGAACGCGGGCACGCCTACGAGGCGGAAGGCCATGTCCTATTCAGAGTGAGATCATACAAAGACTACGGCGCACTTTCGGGACGCTCCGTCGACGATATGATTGCAGGCGCTCGTGTCGAAGTCGCGCCATTCAAAGAAGACCCGATGGATTTCGTACTCTGGAAGCCGTCGGATGCGGAAACTCCTGGATGGGACAGCCCTTGGGGTCGGGGTCGCCCGGGTTGGCATATCGAATGCTCGGCCATGAGTTACGAGCTGCTTGGAGGTTCCTTTGACATCCATGGTGGTGGCAATGACCTGCAGTTTCCGCACCATGAGAACGAAATAGCACAGTCAAAATGCATGGGTCACGGCTTTGCCAACGTCTGGATGCACAATGAAATGCTTC
>CAZMRS010000233.1:0-4792 GCA_964568435.1 uncultured Boseongicola sp.
TGGCGACAGACACAAAAGAAGTCGTTAGCAGCTGCGTAGACGCCGGCGGTAGTGCGCTTGGCATGCCTGCGCTGTGTGGCGACTGGTTTGCGAACCAGATTTTCTGGCTCGTCGTGACATTGGTTGTGATCTACTTCGTGCTTTCGCGCATTGCGTTGCCACGCATTGCGAGCGTGCTGGCCGAACGTCAGGGAACTATAACCAATGACGTCGCGGCTGCCGAAGAGCTGAAACAGCAAGCAGCAGATGCGGAAGCAGCGTATGAAAAGGCCCTGGCCGATGCGCGCGCAGAAGCAAATCGTATCGCATCCGAGGCCAAAGCCGAAGTTCAGGTTGAGATAGATGCCGCGATGCAAAAAGCTGATGCGGAGATTGCGGCAAGGACGGCGGAAAGCGAAGCACGGATCGCGGAAATCCGCGAAAGCGCAACCGCTGCCGTCCGCGATGTTGCGAAAGAAACAGCGGAAGCCGTTGTGGCATCGATGGGCGTCGACGTTGACAGCTCGGCGATTGCCGCAGTCGTCGATGCGCGCGTGAAAGGGTAAGGCATGACACGGATCATCACACTTATCGCGCTCGTGTCGGCAACGCCTGCGTTCGCTGCGAAAGCGCCGTTTTTCAGCCTTAAAAACACGGACTTCATCGTACTGATCGCATTCTTGATCTTCATCGGTGTGCTCGTCTACTTCAAAGTTCCGTCACTGCTGACCGGTCTTTTGGATAAGCGCGCCGAAGGTATTCAAGCTGAGATCGACGAGGCCCGCGCGCTTCGCGAAGAGGCGCAGACACTTCTGGCCAGCTTTGAGCGCAAGCAGCGCGATGTTCAGGAACAGGCAGATCGCATCGTCGCTGCAGCGAAGGTGAGCGCTGCGGAGGCCGCGGAGCAGGCAAAGCTTGATCTTGAGAAATCCATCGAGCGTCGCGTCCGTGCGGCGGAAGATCAGATTGCTTCCGCTGAATCGTCAGCCGTGCGCCAAGTCCGCGACGAGGCTGTTCGTATCGCGATTGGCACGGCATCTGAGGTGATTGCCCGCGACATGACCGCTGACCGCTCCAGTGCTTTGTTCGACGAAGCATTGAAGACAGTGGAAGCCAAGCTCCACTAGAGCGTTCCTGTTCGAAAGTCTAAAAGGCCCAGCCAATCCGGCTGGGCCTTTTGTTTTGCGAACTGAAATGCGGCAGATGCAAAATGGGTCACGCAATTTCTTTGCTTTTCCCGCACTTGCGCGTAATCTGCACTGCAGCAAGCCTATTGGGAGGGCCTCATGTCTGGGACACCGCTTTTGATTAAGCGTTATGCGAGCCGCCGTTTGTATAACACGGAAACATCCGACTATGTGACGTTGGACGACATCGCAGGCTTCATTCGCGAGGGGCGAGAAGTTCAGATTGTTGACCTGAAATCGGGCGACGACCTGACACGTCAGTATCTTCTTCAGATTATTGCTGAACACGAAAGCCGCGGTGAAAACGTTCTTCCCTTGGAGGTTTTGACGGACCTCGTGCGGTCCTACACATCACAGGCGCAGTCGGTAGTTCCGCAGTTTCTTTCAATGAGCTTCGAGATGCTCCGCGAAGGGCAGTCCAAAGTCATGGAAAGCATGGCTGGTCCGATGTCTGGGATGCCTGGTTTCGACGCTATGAAGGCTCAGCAAGAAGCGTTCGTTAAGGCCATGACAAGTGGGTTCGGTGGAGCAAGCTGGCCAGCGCAGGAAGCCGATGACGAGAAAGCAGATGACGATGATCCGGCCGAGGAGCTCGACGCCATTCGCGCTCAGCTTGCCGCGATGCAAGAGCAGCTTGCTAAGATGAACAAGACGAAGAAGTAGTCGATCAGTGTTCGAATGGTCTCTCTTCCTTAGCGGAATATGGACCTGACGGAATCGGCGAGGATCTGAACCACAAAGGCGTCGTTTAGATAACCTGTTTCATCTAGGTTGCGTGCGGATTGATATCGACGGATCGCGCGACGTGTATCGTCGTCAAAGGTTCCGTCGACCCGACCGGGTTTCAGACCAAGCCTTTCCAGTCGGCTTTCAATGACTCGCCGTGTGCTTTGTGACAGTCCCAGCGCATTCTCTTCCGCAATCGCCTTTTGCAAAGAACCAGATTGCCGCGAAGCTTCTTCAAGCTCCTCTATGCGATTGGACGCTTCATCGCGAAACGCACCATTCGGGGCGAGCACCAAGTAGTCGCGGTAGGACTGGATGGTGTTCTCTTGACTGGCCTCATCCCAAAGCTGTCGGTCGCGTGAATTCGTCTCAGCGCGTTTCTGGCGTTCTATTGCATCAAGCTCTTCTCGGGCAGTATCCGCGAATTCTCCGTCAGGGTATCGGTTGAGGTAAGCCCGGTAACCGGCTTCGTCGCCCTGCGCTCCGGTTTCCTCCCAGAAGGCCTGGTCTTGCGCGAGCCTTTCAAGGCGTCTCTGTTCTGCTTCTTCTTCTAATTCAGCCGCGCGCCGCTCTGCCTGCGCATCCAAGCGTGTGATTTGATCTGCAGACAGAAAGCCTGTTGTCTCGTAGTTGTTTTGACCCTGCCATGAAGAGATGGCAGCGCGCGTGCCGCGACCAAAGATGCCGTCAATGCCACGCGTGTTGTAGTCGAGGAGCGAAAGGTCTCGTTGAATTTCCCGTCTCTGATCGCGGGTGAGGTTCAGAGATTCCTCGGTCTGCTCAGCGATGATCTCGGGTGTATTTTGCGCGGCGTCAATCCGGTCGCGTGCTCGAGCTGCAAACTGACCGCTTGGGTAGGACGATAGATAACCTTCGTAGGCCTCAACGGTGCCCAACCGGTCGGCTTCCCTCCACGCAAGAAGATCTGCAAGTCGATCTGTTCCTTCGGAAACCGTTGGAGCGGGGGGCTCTTCAACCGGTGCGTCCGCCACAAAAACCTGGTCGGTTGCCAAATACCCATCCACGGTAATGCCGCGAACGTCTGCAATCTCAGAAAGGGGTGTTCCCGGTTCGGCGGCAATTCTTTTAATAGCTTGTCGGAGTGTACGCGGAGCACCAGTCACCACGGTGACGCCCTGCGGAATATCGAAGTTGCCCAGACCGTTTGCCAGATTTTGTGAGAAAGCCCCGTCCTGGCTGTCGGTCGCCAAGCCGAGAATGGCCTGGCCGGGAGTGCGTTCGAGGATGGGCAGCACTTGAGACAAGGCGACGGCATTTCTGGAGACTTCAGTCAAGTTGGATGCGCTTGCGTCAGTTGGAAGGAAGTACGTGTCCTGCGAAGTGTGAACAAATCGTCCGGCGAGCACCACGATCAGTCGCTCCGACCGATTGGCTGCGGCCTCGAAGAGCCCCAATGCTGCGTACGTCTCGTCCGCATCTCCATCCGCAAGCGATTGGACCTCGAAGCCTAACCTCTCAAAACGTGTGGTGAGATTTGCGATTTCGTCGCCTCTCCGCAGATCGCTGAGTGACGCGTAATTCTCATTGCCAAGAAAAAGCGCTGCACCGTCTGCCAAGGCGGACGTCGCAAAGACCACAGCCAAAGAGGTTGCTTTCAGAAGTGTTTGAAGTCTCATCGCTCGCTCTCCCCCGACGAATCTTTATCCCCGCGCCGGATCATTTCGCACGAGCGCGTGGTGTTATGCGATATCCTGCTTGAACCCGGCGGGTCGCGGTCCATTATGACATGAAATAAACGAAAGGGCCGTGCCATGAACACCGAACTGCTTCAACAACTTTGCGAGACGCCTGGAGTGCCGGGCAATGAGGAGCGTGTTCGGGAGTTGATTACTGGCGAGGCGGAAGGACTATTTGACGAGATCAGCGTCGATGCCATGGGGTCACTACATTGCGTGCGTAAGGGCAAAGGCAAGTCGCCGGAGCGCATCATGCTCTTGTGCCATATGGACGAAATTGGGTTTCTGGTGAGCCATATCTCGGACAAAGGGTTTTTGTATTTGCAACCGGTTGGCGGATTTGATCCGCGTAATCTGTTTTCGCGGCGGGTGTTGGTCTGCACTGACGAAGGCGATCTGAAAGCAGTGATGAACCCGGCGGGCCGGCCAGTTCACATCGCGTCGGCTGAGGACCGAAAGCGCATTCCGCAGCCGCACGAGTTCTATGTGGACACTGGCCTTGGCGAAGCGGCGAAAGACCGCGTGAAAGTGGGCGACATGGTCGTGATGGATGAGCCGTTCCTGGAGATGGGGGACAAATTCGTTTCGAAAGCTTTGGACAACCGAGTGGCATGTTGGCTGGGCATCGAGGCGATCCGAGGACTGGGGAAGTCAAAGACCAAGGCTGAAATCCATGTTGTTTTCACAACGCAGGAAGAGGTCGGCCTTCGGGGTGCGCGCACTGCGTCTTATGCGGTCAAGCCGGACATTGGCATTGGTGTAGACACAACGCTGGCGTGCGACACGCCGGGGGTACCAGAGCAGGATCGTACGACCATGCAAGGCAAGGGCTTTGGCCTGCATATTCGCGACGGCTCATTTATTGCCGACAAGGCATTGGTTGCTGAAGTTGCGGCGCTGGCTGAGAAGAAGAAGATTCCCTATCAGCGGACGATGTTGCGATCGGGTGGTCAGGACGGCGCTGCCGCACAGCAAGCTGCTGCGGGCGCGCGAGCTGTCTCGATTGTGGTTGGCACGCGATATATCCATACAGTGACCGAGATGGTCGACCGGACGGATCTCGAAGCCGCTCGAGATATTCTCACCGCCTTTTTGAAGAGCCACTAGTTAGGGGATCTCGCGTATCACACGCGCGGGGTTTCCAGCCACAAGACTTCTTTCCGGCATAGACTTGGTGACGACCGCGCCCGCTCCAATTGTGGT
>CAZMRS010000234.1:0-4783 GCA_964568435.1 uncultured Boseongicola sp.
GGGAGCTGCCGATCTGGATCGCGAACTTCATCCTGATGGACTACGGCACCGGCGCGATATTTGCTTGTCCGGCCCACGACCAGCGCGACCTCGACTTCTGCCGCAAGTACGACTTGCCTGTCATCGACACATTTTTTGCCCTCGACAATGCGACACCGGTCGCAAACGAAGCCTTTGTGCCGCCCAAGACGGACACCGTTCAATGGGTTAATCACTTCGCAGGCCTCGACAAAGCCACGGGCGAAGAAGCTATCGACGCCACTATCGACTTTGCCGAGAACTCAGGCTGGGGCAAAGGCGTCACCAATTATCGCCTGCGCGACTGGGGTCTCTCACGCCAGCGCTACTGGGGCTGCCCCATCCCTGTCGTTCATTGCGACGACTGCGGCGTCGTGCCTGAGAAGAAAGAAAACCTTCCCGTTGAATTGCCCGAGGACGTCAGTTTCTCCGAACCCGGCAATCCGCTCGACCGCCATCCAACGTGGCGCGACGTACCCTGCCCGTCCTGCGGCAAACCCGCGAAGCGCGAAACCGATACAATGGACACGTTTGTTGACTCGTCCTGGTACTTCGCGCGCTTCACAGCACCCCGCGCCGAAACACCGACGAACATGGAAGACGCCAAGTATTGGATGAACGTCGACCAATACATTGGCGGCATCGAGCATGCGATTCTGCACCTGCTTTACTCGCGCTTCTTCGCCTGCGCGATGCACATATGTGGCCACCTGCCGGAAACGGCCATCGAGCCGTTTGACGCGCTGTTCACGCAAGGCATGGTGACCCACGCAATCTATCAGACCAAAGGCGCAGACGGTCGTCCAACATACCACTACCCCGAAGACGTCGAACTGCGCGACGGCAGCGGCTTCCTGAAGGACGGCACCGAGGTGGAGATCATCCCATCCGCCAAGATGTCCAAATCCAAGAACAACGTCGTCGACCCTGTCGCGATCATCGACCAATACGGCGCCGATACAGCACGTTGGTTCGTCCTTTCTGACTCGCCACCCGAGCGCGACGTGGAATGGACAGCTTCCGGCGCCGAAGCCGCAGCCAAGCACCTCGCACGCGTGCATCGGATTGCGGCTGATATCGCGGGCGCTGCTGATGGCGCAGGCGACAAAGGTGCTGACCTTGACCTGTTGCGCGCCACGCACAAGGCGATCCACGACGTGACCATGGGCGTCGAAAGCTTTGGCTTCAACGCAGCCATTGCAAAGCTCTATGCGTTCACAAGCGCGCTGCAAAAATCCAAGGCAACGACCGACATTCGCCGCGAAGCAGCCAAAACACTCGCGCAATTGATGTCCCCCTTCACGCCGCACTTGTCGGAAGAAGTCTGGGAAATGCTCGGCGGCGCAGGCCTCATCGCGAACGCCCCTTGGCCCGTGGCCGACGAAAGCCTGCTCGTTGAGGATTCCGTCACAATGCCGATCCAAATCAACGGCAAACGCCGCTCTGAAATCTCGGTCCCAAAAGATATGGACAAGTCCGAGGTTGAAAAGCTCGCGCTCGCCGACGATGCTGTGGTCAAAGCGCTGGCCGGAGGTCAGCCGAAAAAGCTGATCGTCGTGCCGGGCCGCATCATCAATGTCGTTGTTTAAGCGTGTACTATTACTTGCAAGCATCGCAGCTCTAGCCAGCTGCGGCTTCCAACCGGTTTATGGACCCGGCGGGATCGCAGAAGATCTTATCGGTCGCATCGACGTCCTTCCCCCATCTGACGAGGAAGGCAGAGCCCTGACGCGTCGCCTCGAGGATCGTTTGGGTCAGACGCAATCGCCCGATCTCGTCCTGGATGCCGACATCTATATTACAGAAGAGGAACTCGGCGTTCTCCCCGACGGCTCGATCAGCCGGTTTAATGTGCTTGGGCGCGTGGATTGGACGTTGAACCGCGATGATGCAGAAGTCATTTCTGGCAGCGAACAAAGCTTCACTGCCTACTCCGCCACCTCCACCACTGTGGCCACGATCATCGCCCAGCGCGACGCGCGCGAGCGGTTGATGATCCTTCTGGCCGACCGCGTCGTTGCCGACATCTACGCGCGAGCGGACGAGCTATGAAGCTCTCGACCAGAGACGCTCCCGCATATTTTGCAAAGCCGGACAAAACCAAAACCGGTCTCCTGATCTACGGCTCTGATGCGATGCGCGTTGCCCTGCGCCGTCAAGAAGTCATCAAGGCTCTGATAGGCCCGGAAGGCGAAGACGAAATGCGCCTTACCCGCATTGCGGCCGCCGACTTGCGCAAGGACTCGGCACTCCTGAACGACGCCATCAAATCGCAAGGGTTCTTCCCCGGCCCCCGTGTTGCCTTCGTAGAAGACGCCACTGACGGCCTCTCAGACACGATCAAGGCGGCCCTCGCAGACTGGCAAGACGGCGACGCCCAAGTGATCGTCACCGCAGGCCAACTCGCCGCCAAATCCAAACTCCGCAAAGCGTTTGAGGACCACTCCAACGCTTACGCCACCGGCATCTACGATGATCCGCCCAGTCGCGCCGAAATCGAAGCGGCTCTTGGCCAGGCGGGCCTCACCAACATCACGACAGATGCAATGGCGGCACTGACCAATTTGTCCCGCGTTCTCGACCCCGGCGATTTCCGCCAAACACTTGAAAAGATTGCACTCTACAAACGCGGCGACGATGCAGCCCTGACACCCGAAGAAGTTGACCTCTCTGCCCCGCAAAGCATCGAAGCCGGCATCGACGACGTCTTGAATATCGCCGCTGATGGCGAAGCTCATCGCATCGGTCCTGTCCTCAAACGGCTGCAATCGCAAGGGGTTGGCGCTGTGGGACTCTGCATTGGTGCGACGCGTCACTTCAAAACACTCCACGCCGTTGCATCCGACCCCGGTGGACCCGGACAAGGCATCGGCAAACTGCGCCCCCCTGTCTTTGGCCCTCGTAGAGATCGCATCCAACGTCAGGCTGCCCAATGGGGCATGCACAAAACCGAGCGCGCGCTTGCCCTGCTCCTCGATACCGACTTGACGCTTCGATCCGCAAACCGCGCGCCCGATATGGCTCTGATGGAGCGCACCCTCCTCAAAATCGCATGGATGAATCGCCGATGACACTGACAGTTGTAGGCCCCACGGCCACCCGAACGTCGCGAGTGCTCTGGTGTTGTGAGGAACTCGGTCTCGACTACACCCACCAGATCGCAATGCCCCACTCCGAAGAAGTGACGGCGCTCAATCCTCTGAAACAGGTTCCCGTCCTGATCGACGGCGAAACAGTCCTGACAGACTCTTCGGCCATCCTTTATCACCTGTCAGATCGAGAGCAGCGCCTGACCTATCCGGCTGGCAGCCAGAATCGTGCGAGAATGGACGCCCGCATGATGTTTCTGATCACCGACCTCGAGGCTCCCCTTTGGCTGCAAACCCGCCACAGCTACGTGCTCCCGAAAGACATGCGCCATCCTGAAATCTTTCCACTCCTGGCAATTGATTTTGCTATGGCGAACAAGAAGTTCGATCAGCTCTTGGGCGAAGCAGAGTACTTCGGCGGTGATACATTCACGATCGCAGACATAATCGCCGCGCATTGCCTATTCTGGGCCAGCGATTTTCACGAACTTTCTGATCGCGCGCAATCTTACCTTGCCCGAATGCGCGCCCGTCCCGGATGGGCGGCATCGCAAAAGAACCGATAAGATGATTGGAACCACGCTTAAAGACTTCCCAAACCTGTACCGCGATACCTGGCAAGCGATTATTGAAGGCGCTGTGGGCTGCGAAGAGCTGAACAAGTTCTTTCACCTGCCCTGCCACATGATCTTGGCTGACGGGACACCCGTTGATATCGCGACGCCCTCCGATCTTGTTGCATTCAATGAGCAGCGCCGCGCCGAGTTCTTACGGGGCGGGGTCACCGTGGCGAGGCTCTGCGGGTCTGACCTTACAACTCAAGGCTCCCACACGGCGCTCATCACCGCAAACTGGGAGCTTTTGCGCGCCGATGGGACACTCGAGCGAAGCTGGCGCCACTTCTATACAATGATCCGGCCAGACAAATCTTGGGTTATCGTTGTCTCCGCGTTTCGAGCTGGCAGTTAACGCACAGCTTCTGCGCGTCGCCTTCCGATGAAAACGGTTTATTGTCTTAGCCACTGAAGACGGAGCAAACCCATGGGCGTGATGATCAACGGCACCTGGTACACTGACGAGCCAGGTCCGGACACAACTGTCGGCGGCGAATTCAAACGTGCAGAAGCCAAGATCCGCGACTGGATCACGTCAGACGGCCCATATACTCCCGACGAAGGTCGCTATCATCTCTACTTCGCGTGGAACTGCCCCTGGGCGCATCGCGCAATGCTCACGCGAGAATTACTCGGGCTTCAGGCTGCAATATCAGTATCTTACGCCCGTCCGCGCCGTACCGATCAAGGCTGGGTATTCGATGAAACTGGCGAATACAGCGACCCGGAACTCGGCGTCTCTGCCATTCACCAAGTCTACGCCCGCCAGAGACCCGGCTACACTGGACGCTGCACCATGCCAGTTCTTTGGGACCGCGAAACCCAGCAAATCGTCTCCAACGAAAGCTCCGAAGTCATCCGAATGCTCTTGGCCTTTGGTAAGGGCCCTGATCTCTACCCTGAGACGCTCCGCGCCCAAATAGACGCGTGGAACGACCGCATCTATCCAACCCTCAACAACGGCGTCTACCGCGCCGGGTTCGCCCGAACCCAGGAGGCCTATGACACGGCGGTTGTCGAAGTCTTCGAAACCCTCGACGCAATTGAGGAGCAGCTTCAATC
>CAZMRS010000235.1:0-4766 GCA_964568435.1 uncultured Boseongicola sp.
TAATAGGCAGTGGCAAGTCCGTGACCACCGCCACCGACAATGATGACGTCATAAGCCTCCTTTGGTGCCGGGCTCCGCCAGAGCGGGGCCCAGCCTGTGTGTCCCTTGAGACCTTCGCGAACAACCGAAAGGGCTGAATAGTGGCGGGTCATGGCACCTTTAACCAAGCAGCAGTTCAGGCAACCACAGCGCCACGCCCGGGACGAAAGTCGTGAGGGCAAGCGTAGGCAGCCACGCGAAGATGATGAAAATCATCGTCGGTCCAAGCATCCGCTGCACCGGCGCACCGGTCACACGCGCGCCCAAGAACAGCAGAGGTGCCGTTGGCGGAGTGATGTTGCCCATACCAAGATTGACGCCAAGGATCGCTGCGAAATGGATCGGGTCCACACCAACGCTTTTAGCAATCGGCAAAAGTAGCGTGGCACTTAGGATCAGGCCGCTGAAGTCGTCCATGATCATGCCGATCAGGATCATCGTCAGATTGATCATGAGCAGGACGACAATAGGGTTCTCGGAGATCGAGAAGATCAACTCCTCAGCCAGCCCCGGGATGTCTTCGAAGATGAGAAAGCGACTGACGATAAGAACCATGAAGATCATGACCATGACAACGCCGATGGTCACCGACGACTCTTTAAGCGTCTCCATGAAGATCTTCCACGTCAGGCCCTTGTAGACAAAGAAGCCGATTGGAATGGCGTAGATCACGGCGACACCTGCAGCCTCGGTGGGCGTCATGATCCCACCGTAGATGCCACCCAGAATGATGATGGGCATCATCAGCGCCGGAAAGGCGAGCATCGTCTTCTTGCTAAACGCCTTGACGAATTGTTCCTGATGCTCAGGCAGGATTATATCGTCATTCTTGCGCATCATGATCAGGTTGATGATGACAAGCAGTGAAGCGACGATCAGACCGGGCAGGACTGTGGCCAGAAAGCACTTCAACACGGACTGCTGCGTCAACCAGGCGTAGATCAACTGCGCTGAGCTTGGCGGGATAAGCAACCCCAGCGGGCTGGCGGCCACCAGCAGGGCTGCGGAAAACCCGTCCGGATACTTCGCTTTGCGAAGATGCGGCATCATCACGGACCCGATGCAGGTCAGCGTGGCGGCACCACTGCCTGAAATCGCACCAAACATGGCGCTCGCGACGACGGAGGCGCCGGAGAGGCCACCGCGGATGCGACCCAAAAGCAATTCAGCCAGATCGACAATCGGAGCCGCGATCTTGCCGTTCTTCATGATGTCACCTGCCAGAATGAAGAGCGGGATCACGAGGATGACGACGGTGTTGAGCTTCCAATGCTCGGTCGGCAGGAAGCCGGAAACATCATGGCCGCCGGTATAGGCCAGAAAGATCAGCACGCCGCCAAAGGCGAGCGGTACGGAAATGCCGGCAAACAGCAGGACACAGATGAGCAGAACGGAGAGCGCAATAATCATTCTGTGGCCTCCTTGGCTGTGTTGGCCTTTTGCGTGACGGCGTCGACATCCAGTTTCAAAAGCACGTAGAGGTGGAGCGCGCTGTAGAGCGCCATGAAAAACAGGCCGACGAAAATTCCGAGGCGCGGGACAAAGAACGGGATCCGCAGTGCGATGGTTGTCTGCCATTGCGGATAAGAGGCGATCTCATCCCGCAGCATCAGAACGGCCCAATAAACGAGGAAGATGGACACGATCAGTTCGATTGAGGTGATGATGACGCGCCGCAACCAAATGGTTCGCGGGTTCTTGAACCATTCTTCAAGAATGTCCGCTTTGATCTGTGTGTCGTCGTAGGTCCCAACTGCGCTGCCCAGAAAAAAGAGCCAGAAGCACATGGGCAAAAGCCACTCTTCATAGGCAAACAGATCGCTCTCAAGCACATAGCGAAAGACGACAACCATGAAGAACGTGAGGGCGAGAATGAACGTCGAAAGAATGAGGAAAAATGATTTTATCTTCAGCAGACGTTTCACGGTCACCCCAAGCTTTGGGGGCAACTGATCGGCAAGTTCTATCATCGAGACCGCTCTAGGTTCGGCGAAGTGGGCAAGCGAGAGCGGCCCACTTCCAGGGGCTTTAGTTGGCGGTCAAACGATCAAGGATGTCCTGACCCACGACGTCTGCCACGTTTGGCCAAACGGTCGCTTCAATATGCGCCTTGATGGCATCACGTTCTTCTTGGCTGAATTCGACAATTTCCCACTCAGCTGCTTTGAGCTGATCCATGAAGCCCTCGCTGCGTTCCCATGCCAACTTGCTGATCTCTGCCGCAGCTTCCGCAGACTCTTTTTCAACGACGGCGCGCTGTTCATCGGTCAGGCCGTCGTAGAAGCGTTTGTTGGCATAGATCATCGTGCTTTCGATGAATGCGTTGTAGGGCACGTAGGTATTGCCTACGCCGCTTGCTGCGAACGTCGTGTACGCCCATTCAGGCGTGCAGCAGATGGCACCGTCAATCGTGCCAGCCTGAACAGCGGGGAAGACTTCAGCCCAGTTCAGCGTGGTCACGTTGTATCCCAGCTCTTCCATCGTCTGCTTTGCAATCTGCGACGACCAAGCGCGCACGTTCATACCTTGGCTTCCGATTTTCGTGGGATCAGCCGGACGTTCGGTCGCGATCATGCCGATCAGGCCTTCGCCAATTGTCCCGAGCGGCTGAATGCCAAAGGAGGTCAGAATTTCTTCGAGGATTGTGTTGTACTCGGAGTCCGGGTCGCCATAGACGGCATCCAGCTCTTCTTTCGTCGTTACCATGAAGGGCAGGCTGTTGATCTCAAGCCGCGGGTCCTTTTGCGCGTAGACCGTCGCGTGCGCCATCTGAACTTCGCCGCGGATCGCACTTTCGAGCAGTTCTTCGCCCGAACCCAACTGGCCGGCAGGGAAGTATTTCACGTCGAGCCCAACACCGGCGTCTTCGATATCCTTCGCCATCTGTTCAAGAACCGCGTTCCCGAAGTGCTCGGCTGGCATAGTTCCAGCGATGCGAAGGCGGGTATCAGCGGATGCAGCGGTTGCAAGCAGAGTTGCCGCTGCGGTGCCCGTGATGAGGCGTGAGATGAATGACATAGGGTCCTCCTATCTGTTGATCCATTTTTTGGGGCAGCGGCTTTTAACGTAGGCTACCCTATTGTCAAGCATAGGGGTGTAAACTTGATTGAGGCAAGGCTTTGTTCATTGGAACAACAGTTCAACGGCTCGTATCGGACAACACGCCAGCGGCGCCGGGGCGGCGCGCGGACGTTAACCATCTGTTTTAAATAGTTAATAGATGCTTTAATGAGACTGTTTCCAGCAACTGCTCAAATATTTGCCGGAGGAGCAACTGGGCCGTTGTTCGTGGCTTTCACCAAAAGAAAAAGCTCCGACTCTGGCAATTTGGAGCGAGTCGGACACATGGCGCGCGAGGAATTCAAGGGGTGCCGGACACCGTCTCATCAAAGAAAAAAAGGCTGCACAGAGTTGCCTCCGCGCAGCCTCAGCCATTCACAACGTAGGGCGTTCGCATGTGCTGCAGCCCGAATTGTTCGTTTTGCCTTACATCACCAAAAGTGCGACGTTGCCGGCGATCACAGCAGCGGTCAGTGCAATCAAGATGGAAGCTTCTTTCATAATTTTCAGTGTGTTAGACATTTTGCGCAGCCCTAGGTTGACGTGTCGTTCTAGAGGCGCAACTAGGCCCAAAAAAGACGTTTGGAGAAGCGACGTTTTTGCAAGGCTGCCATGCAGTATCGAAATACCTGAAAAGCCAGAGATTGCGACAAGGCTGAAAGGCCCCATCTGAAAATTCTCCGATAACGCCGACGTCTGAATTGTCTCTCTCTCTCTATTTGACGACGAGCGTCTAACGATCACGCTTGGCCACGCAAAATTTCTTCAAGCAAAAGCCTACCATTTGGGTCTCCTCGACGGTGTGCACGAAGCGCTGTCGCCCGGGGTCGGCTATGGGCCGCGAGCATCTAATCCGGGGTTGGCGAGCCGTATTTCGATTGTTGACATTTCGGTTTTAACGTTCCCGTATGAAGGGAGGGGGGTATCAAATGCTGCTTCGCTCATACCCCTTCAAGAACGAATGAGCACCCCGAACGGAGCCGGCAACACAGGCGAAAAAACACATTAAACCAACAGGATAGAACAATGAAGATGAAGACAATCGCAACAGCGCTGTTCGTATCTGCGCTGAGTGTCTCGGCCGCCGCCGCCGACATTTTGGACACGATCAAAGAACGCGGAACGCTGATCGTTGGGACCAAGGCTGACTATAAACCGTATGGATTCTTGGACACAGACGGGAACATCATCGGTATTGAACCTGATCTTGCCAGAGACGTTGCCGAAAGACTAGGCGTCGATATCGAATTCGTGCCGGTTGTCAGCTCAAACCGTATGCAGTTTCTGGAGCAGGGCAAAATTGACCTGATGATCGCGACGATGACGGACAAGCCGGATCGCCGCGAAATCGTGTTGATCCCCGATCCAAATTACTACTCGTCGGGCACCAACATCCTGGCGCTGAAGAGCCTCGGATTTACTGAGTGGGAAGACCTTCGCGGCAAGCCTGTCTGCGGTATTCAGGGTGCATTCTATAACAAAGCCACATCGCAAAACTACGGCGCAGAGATCGTTGCGTTCAAAGGCACCGCGGAAGCCTACGCGGCCCTTCAAGGCGGCAATTGTGCGGCATTCGTCTACGATGACAGCGCAATCGTTGCAAAAGCGGCCGAACCAGAATGGGCCGACTATGAAATGCCACTTCAGACGATCGACGATGCGCCCTG
>CAZMRS010000236.1:0-4754 GCA_964568435.1 uncultured Boseongicola sp.
AAGGACAGTGTCGCCTCGGCAATAATGGCCAAAGCCAGCGAGATCGTCGCAATGACAAGCACAGGCGACAACACGTTCGGCAGTATATGCCGTAGCATAATCGCCGGAGACCGCCGCCCGATCAGACGCGCGGCCTGCACGTATTCTTTGTTGCGCTCCACCAGTGTCGCGCCGCGGACAACACGCGCGAATTGCACCCAATCGGACAAGCCAATTGCGATGATAAGCACCCAAATCGCCATCTGGTCGCGGTATTCCACGGGCGTGAACCCCTTCGCGATCCCAAAGATCAGCATCGCCACAAGGATCGACGGGAATGTCAGCTGAACGTCCGCAACCCGCATGATGATCGTCTCGGTCCAACCGCCGATGTAGCCTGCGATCAGACCCAGAGTGACGCCTAGAATGAGCGCAAAAGCAACGGCCGCAAAGCCCACGAATAGCGAGATGCGCATGCCATAAAGGATCGTCGAGAACACATCGCGGCCCTGATCGTCGGTGCCGAGCATAAAGGTATCGCCCGTAAATGCATTCGGTACACCTGGTGCCGAGAACCCGTTCATCAGGTTCAGACTGCCCGGATCAAAGGGATCATAGGGCGCAATCAGCGGTGCAAACACAGCGCTCAGAACAAGAACCAATGTAACCGCGAAGCTGATCATCGCGACCGGAGAGCGCGTGAACTTCCAGTAGAAATCGCTTTCCCGGAACCGCTCCCACCTGCCCTTCTCGGCAGCCTTGGAGACCTCTTGAAGCTCGATATCTGCCATCAGTGACCTCCCGCCCGGTCAACGCGCAAGCGCGGATCCACCCAGAAATAGAGCAAATCAACAATCAGGTTGATGCCCACGAACATGACCGAGATGAGCATCAGATAGGCCGCCATAACCGGGATATCGACGAATTGCACCGCGTTGATGAACAACAAACCAACGCCCGGCCACTGGAACACCGTCTCGGTAATGATGGCGAAGGCGATGATCGCACCCAGCTGCAAACCCGTCACCGTAATCACCGGAACAAGCGTGTTCTTCAGCGCGTGACGGAAATTCACAGCGCGTTCTTTCAATCCCCGCGCCCGGGCAAAGCGGATGTAATCCTGCCGCAGAACCTCAAGCATCTCCGAACGCACCAGCCGCATAATCAACGTCATCTGGTACAGGCCCAGAGTGATCGACGGCAGGATCAGCGCCCTCAACCCGCTCTCTGTCAGGAAGCCGGTCGACCACCATCCCAGATCGACGACCTCCCCACGCCCGAAGCTTGGCAACATATCCAGCTCCACAGAAAAGAGGTAAATCAACAGGATACCTATCAAAAAAGTCGGCAAACTGACGCCCAATAGGGACACCGTCATAATGACGTTTGAGGCAATCCCATCCCGCCTGATCGCCGTGAAAACCCCCAACGCGATCCCAAAAGTGACCGCCAGAATCCCCGAAACCGCCGCCAGTTCCAGCGTCGCAGGCGCGCGCTCTGCGATGATCGTCGAAACGGGGCGGCCCTGGCGATAGCTGATGCCAAAGTTGCCCTGCACAGCACCTTCAAGGAAGCGGTAGTACTGCACCGGGAACGGCTGATCGAGCCCAAGCTCCTCCCGGAGACGGTCGATGTCCTCCTGGGTCCTCTCCTGCCCCAGCATGTTGTCGATCGGATCACCGACAAAGTTGAACATGGAAAAGGCAACAAGCCCCACGACCAGAAGGACGAGGATCGATTGCGCGACGCGTCGGATAATATAAGCCAGCATAGGAACCACTCTTTGACCTTTCAACGGTCACGGTCAAGATCACCAAGCCGTGCTTTGAGCCGTGAAGATAAAAATTGTTAAGGTTTGGGGACCGCCTCAAAGGAGCTCAAACCATGAAACACCTCATCGCCATCGTCGCCGCCCTCGTGCTTGCGATCCCTAGTCACGCTCAGGGCAGCGAAGACGCGATGACCCCCGAACGCTTGTTTGACATTCTGGTCGCGCTGGACCCGGACGCACGCCAAACGGGTGGCGGCATGCTCCTGACGATCGAAGACGTACCTGTCTTTGTCATTATGGACCCCATTGCGGACCGCATGCGCGCCATGGTCTCTATCCGCAGCCTCGAAGGATTGGACGGCGACGACTTGTATCGGGTCCTGCAGGCCAATTTCGACACAGCGCTCGACGCGCGTTACGCCGTCGCCCAGGGGCGTCTCTGGGGTGTCTACATCCACCCGCTGTCTCGGCTCAGCCGCGATCAACTCATCTCTGGGCTCGGGCAAACGGTTAATCTCGCGCTGACTTATGGCGGGCTCTACACCGGAGGGGCCATGACCTTTGGCGGCGGTGACAGCGCTCCCTTGCAGCGTCAACTGATCGACCGGCTTTTGGAAAAGGGGCAGGACATCTGAGCGTTTCGATAGCTCAGGCCACCAGCATCCAAATCGCAACACCCGCCAAGACGCCGCCAAAGAGCAGGTTCAGCCGCGCGGCCGTTTCGGGTGTGCGAAAGTAGCCAGCAATCCGGTCGCCTGCCCACGCCCAAAGCAAAAATGCCAGAAGGTTATTCAGCGTGAAAAGCGTTGTGATCAGCAGAACGGCAGACCAAATTCCCATCTCGAACGCGTCCAGGAACTGCGTGAACATCAGCGCGATGATCACATAGGCCTTGGGATTTAACAGGAGGAGCAGCGCACCGTCACCCAAACGTGCAGGCCGGGCGTGCTCGTCACCCTTAAGGCTCCCTGCCCGCATCATTTTGAGTGCCAACCACATCACATAAAACCCGCCGACGATCTGCAGAGCATCGAAAACCAAAGGGAATCGTTCAAGCGCGGCAAGGAACCCGAACCCTATGGCAGCCGTCACGATCCAGGTCGCCAAGTGGTAGCCCGCGTTCGCCGGGATCGTGGCACGGAAGCCAAAACGCGCGCCATTGGCAGCAAAGAATACATTCCCTGGGCCGGGACTGTATGCCAAGGGAAAAAGAAATAAAATCAGAGCTATAGATGTTTCAAGCATACAGAATCTTCGCGTTATTTGCCTACATTTCTTATCAAGCAACGCGCCGTTGGCGACCCGGATTTTGCGCATAATAAATTCCGCCTGAAGAAATTTCTTGAACAACGTTCACAATATCGCTATACCATTTGTGAACGTTGTTCATGGAGATTGCTATGACCCAAGTCATCAACACCAAACTTCTTCTCGAAGAAGGGCTTTTGAATGAAGCCCAAGCCGCCGAAATTATGCGGCGCTCTCGCGAAACCATGCTGGCGCTTGTCGTTAACATCGTCCTGTGCGCAGGCATCATCGCGGCCTCGCTCGGCTTTGTGTTCTGGATCGCGGACGCATTGGGCGTCGCCCTTCTGGGTGCGGCGTTCCTTGGCCTCGGGATTTTCGTACTTACCAAAGCCGACGCGCTCTATCGCCTGCTCGGCCACGCCAGCACCCTCATCGGGGCAGGCATGCTTTTTGCCGGAGGCGCAATTGAGCTGATCGACAAATACGAAAGAATAGCGGACATCGCACTCTTTGGTGGCGGCGCGGCCGTCACGGCGGCTGCGGCCTATGCCTTCCTCAAAGCCCCCGCCGCTTTGCGTTTCACAACGGGCGCCGTTACGCTCGGAGGTGTCGCTTTGCATCTCACGGGTGCGGGCCTCTTGATCGACGGCCTTTCGGGCTTGCCGGTTGCTGCACTCTACCTCTCCGCCGCTGTGCTTATCGCGGCCGCAGGCACTTTCGTGAACGTTCGCGCCGTCACCGCGCTCGCCATCGCGCCTTTCGCGCAGGTCTTCGACACGGGCACCGCCTACTTCCACGCAGCCTATGTGTTCTATTCGCCTGAACCGACGCTCACCATTTTGCAAATGGGCGCCGCTATGGGTCTGCTCGGCTGGGTCATGTCCCGCCTGCCCGAACGCATTGGCCGCCACGCAGGCATCCTCGCCATCATGGCAGCGGTTGTCGGCAACCTCGCCTTCCTCGTGGCTTCGCTTTGGGGGGACGAGATTGGCATGTCATTCTTCCGCGACGAAGCCCCGCGCTACAGCGACTTCGACAACTGGCAAGACCATCAGGCAGCTTACGAGCTCTGGAAAGAGCAGTTCGTCCAAGTGTCCGAGCACGTGTACAGCGCTATCTGGGCCGTCCTCCTCATCGCTGGCGCGTGGATTGCCGCCGCCACACATCGCCGCGGTCTCTTCAATGCAAGCGTGACCTTCCTTGGCATCCACGCCTACACGCAGCTTTTCGAGACATTCTCTGACGAGCCCATGGTCTACGCGCTCGGCGGTCTTGCAGCCATCCCGGCAGCCTGGGGCCTTTGGAGACTGAACCAGAAAATGTTCGCCGATCCCCAGCCGGTCTAATCATCCCTCCGGCGCGAACATCCAACGGCCCCCTTCTGTCCCGGAGGGGGCCGCGTTCATGCTGCCACACAGATGTCAGCAGCCCCCTGCTAGGACGCGTCCTAACGACCTCAACCGGGACCGACCACATGACCGCCATCAATGCTCATCTGTCCACAACGACGCTCGAGCGCGCCTGGCACGTCTGGGTGGAACTGGCGGATCGCGACGATGCCCGCGTGCGCGAAGCCGTGACCAAAGCGGTCGGCCTCGCCTACGGCAGCTACAAAGGTGTTGCGTTCGAAGGCGCGAACGGCACGCAGTTTTTCCAGCCCGTTGACGGCTCACAGATGGGTGACATCGGCGAAACTGTTGAGATGCCAGTGCGCATCCTGACGTTCACGCTTCCCGACGACGCCAAGATCGTCGCC
>CAZMRS010000237.1:0-4751 GCA_964568435.1 uncultured Boseongicola sp.
GTAATCGTTGGGTTCGACATATGCGCGATCTCAAACGCTCCAAACCCAGTGACTGCAACATCTTCCGGTACGCGCAAGCCGCGCCGCTGCAACGACATCATCACACCAAAAGCGACGGGATCAGACACACACACCAGCGCATCTAAGTCGCCAAGAATATCCCCGGCACTTTCAACCGCATTGGCCCCGGCGGTCATGGCAACTGGTGCTGCACCAGCTTCGATTGAGACAATGTCCGGCAGGCCAAGCTTCTGCGCCGCCTCAATCGCACCGCGCCGACGCTCGGCACCGCGTTGGTCACTGTCTCCCGAAGCACCGACAAACCCCAAACGGCAACGTCCTGATTGCACCAGATGCGCAACCACCAATTCCATCGCCTTCGCATTCGAAAACCCGACCACGTGTCCAATCGGATCCTTTGGCAAATCCCACATCTCAATAATTGGAATATCGACCTGTTCCAGAATACGCCGCGCGTCATCCGAATGATGCCCGCCCGTCAAAACCAGAGCTTCCGGTCTTCTTGCAAGAAGCTGCCGAACAAGGCGCTCCTCTTCCTCCACGCGGTAATTCGTAATCCCCAGAAGCAGCTGCAATTCCGTACCTTCTAAGGCTCGTGTCAAAGCCCGATGCGTCGAGGCGAAATTGGCATTGTTGATCGACGGCAAAGTAACAGCCAAAAAACCGCTGCGCTGCGAACGAAAGGCGTGTGCTGTTGAGTCGTACAAGTACCCGAGCTTTACAGCCGCCTTCTGAACCACAGCACGCGTTTCTGCGTTGACGGACGTGTCCTGCTTGAACGCTCGTGACACCGTCATCGGAGAGACACCGACCTCCCTTGCCACGTCTCGCATTGTCACCTTGGCGCCCATTGTGACACCTCAGCTTCCGCTTGCCCCGACTTAACCGAGCCCTCCAACAAAGCTGGACAGGAAATCATTGGCCCGGCCCCCGCTTGGCACCGTTGAAAAACTCCATGACGGCCGCCTGGTCTTCGCCACCCAAACCAGCATTCGCAGCACTGTTCGCGGCTATCGTGCCCTTTTCAACGAGCGCTGCAACCTTCTCTGCATCAAGAACGAAAACCGTCAATCGGCTCCCGGTTTCAAGCAATCGCGCCCCAATCGCACCGCCCATTGCGCCTGCGCCAATCAAGGCAACGCTCTGGATCATATCATCGTATCTTTCACATAACGCGCGGCGTCGCCGATCACATCGCTCAAAGGCTGCGAAATATCGATCCGCACTCCCAATTCATCCGACTCCAAATCTTCCAGGGCGTCATACTGACTTTGCAGCAAAGAAGGGGGCATAAAGTGGCCCTCTCGTTCGTTCACGCGCTGCTCCAATACGCGCTGGTCGGCATAAAGGTGGATGAAGCTGACAGGTTCTCCCACTCGGCTACGTATGATGTCGCGATAACGCCGTTTGAGAGCGGAACACCCGATCACAGAAGGCCCCGAAGACGCGGCCAGCGCGTCACCCACGGCTTCAAGCCAAGGCGCGCGATCGGCATCCGTCAAAGGAACCCCACTCGCCATCTTTTCGATGTTCGTTTTCGGGTGTAGGTCGTCACCATCTATGAACGTCACATTGCATTGGTCCGCCAACGCTTCTCCAACCGACGACTTTCCACAGCCCGATACACCCATCAGCACGTAGCACCGCATAATCAGAGGCTCGCTGTAATACCGCCGTCCACGTAAAGCGTGTGCCCATTCACAAAGCTGGACGCAGGCGAAGACAAGAACACCGCTGCACCGACCAGCTCTTCCACTTTGCCCCAACGCCCAGCGGGCGTGCGTTTTTCCAACCAGGCGGTGAATTCAGGGTCCGCGACAAGAGCAGCATTAAGCGGAGTGTCAAAGTACCCCGGCGCAATCGCGTTGCACTGTAACCCGTGCTTTGCCCAATCGGTGGCCATGCCTTTCGTCAGGTTGGCAACGGCTCCTTTCGTTGCCGTGTATGGAGCAATTCCAGGCCGCGCGAGTGCCGTTTGCACACTTGCAATATTGATAATCTTCCCTGCGCCACGCCCGATCATATGCCGCGCAACGGCCTGACCTACATGGAAAACGCTCGCGATATTCGTCTGCAAGAGACGTTCAAATGCATCGGCTGGAAAGTCTTCCAGTGGTGTCCGGTGCTGCATGCCAGCGTTGTTGATAAGAATATCAATCGCGCCTTCCTCTGCCTCGAAACTGTCGATCGCGGCGCGCACCGCCTTATGATCTGTTGCGTCAAACGAAAGCATGCGTGAACCGGGGATTTGTTCCGCAGCGGCTTCCAGTTTCGTTGTGTCACGACCATTCAGAATGATGTTCGCGCCGGCAGCCGCCAAACCCTTTGCCAAAGCAAACCCAATGCCCTGCGATGAACCAGTGATAAGCGCGGACTTCCCGCTCAGCGAAAATAGAGTCTGTTCAGCCATCGCGTGGCACCTCCGATTTTGCGGCAAGCGCCACAAGTCTCTTGTGGGTGCCATTTGTTACCGATAACATGTTACCGATACCAACAATAGTCAACGGAGAATAAAAGCCATGTCTAAGCGCATCAATCTCCAAGTCGGAGCATACCCAGTCCAGGACCAGAATCCCATAGCCGAGACCTTTGACTAAATGCACGCATTCGAAGCCGATAACCTGACCGCACATTTAGCGGGCCAATCGATGCTCACTCCTGTAGTCTTCGGAACATGATGAAATCAATTGTTGCTCACGGCCCTAAAGACCTGCGGATCGAAGACCGCGACATGCCCAAGCCCGGTCCCGGCGAAGTCCTGATCAAAATGAAGTCAGGCGGCATCTGCGGTTCCGACCTTCACTACTATCAGCACGGCGGCTTCGGCACTGTGCGGCTGCGTGAACCAATGATCCTCGGCCATGAGGTTGCCGGTGAAATCGAAGCTTTCGGCGATGGCGTATCAAACCTATCGCCAGGCGATCTTGTCGCTGTCTCGCCATCCCGGCCCTGCTACACGTGCGAATACTGCCTCCAAGGAATGCAAAACCACTGTATGAACATGCGGTTTTACGGTTCGGCCATGCCTTTCCCACATATTCAGGGCGCATTCCGCGAGTATATCGTTGCGGACGCACGTCAGTGTGCTCCAGCCGCTGGCTTAACCTCAGGCGAAGCGGCAATGGCTGAACCTCTATCGGTCGTGCTCCACGCTGCTAAACGCGCAGGTGACCTCATGGGCAAACGCGTTCTCGTCACCGGCTGTGGCCCCATCGGGCAACTCGCTGTTATGGTGGCTCGGGCTGCTGGCGCCGTCGAGATCGTCGCCACAGACGTCGCTCCGTTCACACTAGAGACTGCGCAAAAGGTAGGTGCCGACGCGGTTCACAACGTCGCTGAAGATGCCAAAGCGCTTGAACGGTACGCAGCTGGCAAAGGGTATTTCGATGTGCTTTTCGAATGCTCCGGCGTTGCCGCCGCACTGGCTGGCACAATTCCAGCCCTTCGGCCTGGCGCAGTAATCATGCAGCTCGGCCTTGGTGGCGATATGACCCTTCCGCTTCAGGCCATGACCGCGAAAGAAATCGAACTGCGCGGATCCTTCCGGTTCCATGCAGAGTTCTTCACCGCGGTACAAATGATGCAAAGCAGGCGTCTCGACGTGAAACCCCTGATTACACAAACAATTCCATTGTCGGACGCATTATCCGCATTCGACCTGGCATCAGACCGTAGTCAAGCGATCAAGGTTCAGATTGCCTTTTAGGTATCACACCCAATAGAGCCAAAGGCAGCCCGCACCTTCGCGGGCGTTCGTCCCAAAAGCCCTAAAGCTCCGCGCCGGCTTTCCGCTCCTGCCACTTTATCACGGCATTCGCGCCAATCCGCGCAATGGGCTCCGGTGGCAGCCGCACAGGTTTTGAAGCCGACAGAACACGATCCAATCTTTCTGACGTTACACCCGCAGCCATCTCGGCCGCCATCATGCCGCCGAACGTGCCTCGAACGGTTCCCAAACCATTCTGACAACAGGCCGAATACAAACCGTCATCCAGCTCTGCGACGACATTCACGTTGTTCCGACTAAGGCACAACCGCCCGCCCCAGCGATACTGCATCTCGATCCCAGCCAGCGCCGGGAACCGCGCCGCAAAAGCCCGATCATGGTCGCGGCCCACGTTGGCGATGCGTCGATCACTCACCTCCATCGACGGATCAAATGTAAAGCGGTTGCGAACGACAATCCGAGCACCATCTCGCGCCTGAATACGACGTACCGTCGATCCCATAGGATCCGCGGGCGTCAGCCCCCAAACCTCGCGACCACCAAGTGAACGCGCTTCATCGCTCGTCAAAGGCCGGGTCATCGACGCGTAAGTGAACACATGCATCAATCGGCTCTTCATGAAGCCGAAACTATTCAGATGCCCATTCACGGCCAGGATCACTTTGGGCGCCTCAACAGACCCTTTCGGAGTCTTCGCAGTCCAGACACCATTCCGGCTCAGCTCGGTGACCGGACTGTTCTCGAAAATCTGCACGCGGTTCGATGACAACCCTCGCGCCACACCGCGCACAAAGGCAGCAGGCTGAATAACCGCCGTACCTGCGGTAAACAGACCACCGCGATAGTAGTTAGTTCCTGTTATTCACACCGCGCACAAAGGCAGCAGGCTGAATAACCGCCGTACCTGCGGTAAACAGACCACCGCGATAGTAGTTAGTTCCTGTTATTCACACCGCGCACAAAGGCAGCAGGCTGAATAACCGCCGTACCTGCGGTAAACAGA
>CAZMRS010000238.1:0-4711 GCA_964568435.1 uncultured Boseongicola sp.
CATTACCGTCACGCCGTGATTTTGCGTGGCATATGTATATAGCGCATCGACGCTGTCCACGCGCAGACGTGATCTACCCTTGATCCTTCTCACGGCACCCTTGGGCGAGAAAAACTCAATGGTGTCCTGGCGTTGATCGTATCCAATCCAATCCCAACTTTCGACGTCTTTAGGGCGCATAGGTTCTGGTCTGTCCGCAGCATACCCCGCACCGGCAACCAATACCCTGCTTTCTTCCCCGAGCGTTCTGGACATCATCGAGCTGTCGTCCAGCCAGCCGACGCGTATGTTCACATCGTATCCGGCTTCGATCAGTCCTACAGGACGATCCGAAAAGTTTACGGAAAGAGACACATGCGGATGGTGGCGCGAAAACTCTCCAATACAACGCGCAAGACCGGACGATGACATAAAGGCAGGCATTGAAACGCTCAATGCACCGGCAGGCTCAATAGAGAGAGCATTGAGGTCATTCATACCGGCCTCGGCACTTCGCACCATTTCAACCGCGCGCTCATAGAAGATACGTCCCTCACTCGTGAGCGCGATCTTCCGCGTCGTTCGATTGAGAAGCGTCACACCCAGAAACGTTTCCAGATCCGACACGGTTTCTGACGCACGCGACGGGGCAAAACCAAGCGCGTGAGCCGCACCACGAAACGACCCCTCGTCCACGACACGCGCAAAGACCGCCATATGCCTAAGGTGCTCAATCATTATTCTGTTTTTCGGATGAATATTATCCAAATTCAAGCAATTTTCGAACATTTAGACAGCACTTAGGTTCTTTGCATGGCACACGGCAGGCCTGCAGTCATCGCAGCATCCGGGCCGAAACGAATTGAAAAGGATACGAATATGACCATTCGGAAACTTATGACGACCGCAGCCACGGCGACACTGATCGCGGCGGCAACCACAGCAGCCGCTGATGGTAAAGCCTCCGTTGCAGTGTTCTACGAACTGCTGAGCAACCCAGGCTCATCCGAACTTGCCGAAGGCTTCAAAGATGTGACGCTCGAGAACTGGGAAAGCATCGGCAACTACTCTGGCGACAACAAAACACGGGATGCCTTTCTCGGCCAAATGGGAGGATTTGCCCAATTGATGCCCGACCTCGATTGGGCGGTTCAATCAATGCATCAGGACGGAAATGTCATCACCGTTCGCAGCCGTGCAACCGGAACCCCGGTCGCGCCTTTTCTTGGCGTTGATGGTGAAGGCCGCAGCTTCGACATTCTGGCGATCGACATTCACGAGTTGGAAGACGGCAAGATCGCCCGCACCTATCACGTCGAAGATTGGGCGACTGCACTGCAGCAGCTCTCCGGCAAGTAGTCGGGAGGCACACATGCAAAGAAGAGCCTTTCTGAGAACCACACTCGCGGGTGCGCTCGCGACGATACTCGCAACACAAGCAGGAGCACAGGATATGGACGCAACGAGCCAGGCTTCATTCGACACCGTCATGGCCTTTATGGGGGCCATGGGCAGCGGTGATATGGCGACAATGAACAACCTGATGGCCGACGACATGGTTTGGCACAACGAAGGCGATGCAAATCTGCCTTGGATCGGCGAAACCGTTGGGAAAGAAAACATTTTCAAGTTTCTTGGCGTGTTCTCATCGAACCTTCAGGTGACCATGTGGGAAAACGAAGATGCCTTTGCATCAGGCGACACAGTCGCTGTCTTTGGCCGGATGAACGGCACAACGACGAACTCTGGTCAGGAGATCGGAACGTTCACCTTCGCGCTCCGCGCCAAAGTGCACAACGGTCAGGTTGTACTTTGGAACTGGTTCGAAGACAGTTTCGCAGTGAGCCAGGCCTACCACGGTCGCTAGTCCCAAAGCGCGGCCTGGAATACCCAGGCCGCGCCACATCAAGGAGGTATGTCATGGGACAGGGATTGGACAATGTCCGTCGCATCTATCTGGAAGGGATTGCCGGCGGCAATACCCGCGAAGCCGTCACGAAATACACCGGCCACCGCTACACCCAGCATTCAACAGGTGTCGGCAATGGCACCGAAGGCTTTCTGGAGTTTTTTGAGCCCTTCGTGGAGCGAAATCCGCAACGTGACATCGACATTGTCCGCATCTTTGAAGATGGGCGCTGGGTCTTTTGCCACGCCTACCAGTCCTTGAACGAGGGCGTGGCGCAGTGGGTGACAATGGACATGTTCTATACCGACCCGAACGGCCTTATCCTCGAACACTGGGACACAATCGCGCCCTACAAGGCGAACACCGTTTCCGGCCAGGACATGGTAGGCGGCGAAACAGAGGTGGATCTGTCCGGCGACCGTGAAGCCAATAGGGACCTCGTGCTCGAGTATACCAAACAGGTTCGCCAGCAAGGCGACTTGGGGCTCCTTGAGACCTTCGTCGCAGAAGACTTGATACAGCACGCACCTACCATCGACGCGGGTCGTGCTGGTCTTGCAGCATGGCTCGCCTCAGAAGATGCGGGCAGCTACGAAATGCTGTTTCGGATTATTGGTCAGGGCAACTTTGTGCTGACCTACGGCAAGCGCCATAGACGCGGCACGGATATCGCCGTGTTTGATCTCTACCGTTTAGACGGCGGGTTGATTGTCGAGCATTGGATGAACGAAGAGGACATCGGCCCGCACGAAACTTGGGGCAACTCGGGGAAGTTCTGAGGCGCAACTCCGGGGACAACGTTGTTAAGGGCGTTGCTACCGCGACCTGAGATGTTTTTGAAGTGGTGCCCGGGGGCGGAATCGAACCACCGACACGAGGATTTTCAATCCACTGCTCTACCCCTGAGCTACCCGGGCACGGGATCGAAAGTCTGGAAAACTTTGTCTCAGGTCGCTGCGTTCTAATGGCGTCTCACGGGGCTGTCCAGAGGCCGAAGACAAAAAATCAATGCAGACGATCTTCGGGCGCACCATCAGGGAAATCTGGGCGTTCGTCCTCTTCCTCGGCATCGGCGGGAATGGCGTAAGTTCCCAGCATCCAACGCCCTAAGTCCACGTCAGCGCAGCGTTTTGAGCAGAATGGGCGATACCTGTCTTCAGTCGGTTCCTTGCAGATCGGACACGTCATCTCAAACTCTCCAAAAGAGGCAGTCTTTCGCGTTTTCGTTGCAACTCAAGATGGCCGAGAGGCGTCCAGCCGACAAGCGAGGTTTCGATCGGATCGGACTTGAAAGCCTTGCGAACGGCTTGCTCGACCTGTCGACGGTCTTTCTTCGGCATAGGCGCGGCGTCCACGACAACTTGCCCCCCAAGCCCGCGCAGGCGCAAGGCGCGCGGAAGTGCCTTGACCGCCGCCAGGTTGGCCTTCAATCCGGCCGCAGGTGAGGTATCTCCACCCGTGTTGATGTCAACAGCAACAAACGCCCGTGTGGGCTCGACAAACATGAAGGCCGAGCTTTCCAGATCGACGCGTGCGCCTTTCACGGCGTCCAGGGCGTCCAATACGCCGAAATCCTCAAAGGCGTTCTCGCCCGTCTCGACGCCAGTGGCATCTGTCCATTCCCGCCACGCCAGGGTTTCTGCGCCTGGTCCGTCCAGCAACAACTCTTCCGGCCCGTCGATGGCTTCGCTCATCACTTGTTTGGCCAGTTCGAGCATCGACTGGACATCGTCCCAGATCGCGTCATCGTCCGCTACGGACGCAGCAGACCGCAGGACCAGCCCGGTACCGGCCGCTTCGACCGCGTCGTGGCAAAGTGCCCTCAAGGCGACACGCCGCTCTTCATCTTTGATATCTCGTGAAATGTTCAAGCCCAGCGCACCCGGTGTCACAAGACAGTACTTGCTTTTGAACACAATGCGGTCTGTGACTGGCGTAGCTTTACCAGTTTCGGCAAAAGTTGTGGCTTGTACCAAAACAGACTGCCCCTGCGCCAAGCCTCGCGCCTGACGGAAAAACAAAGGGCCATCCGGCGATGACAGGATCACACCACCCTGCCCCTTCATTGGACGGTTGGCGCGCGCCCGGTAGATTGCACCGGGGCGGATCCGCGTATCAGGCGGATCAACGAGCAGATCGTCCAGAATGCCATCTCGCAGCAAGGCGGCAGCACCGCGTCCGTCGATCTCGCCAAGAACAGCCAAAACACCTTTCATGTCCAGCCTGCCTCTACCTGATATCCGGCATCTCTCAGCAAAACCGCCGTCTCCGCGACCGGAAGGCCCATGATGGCCGAATACGACCCGCTGATCCAAGGAATGAACGTGCCCGCAGGCCCTTGAATAGCGTATGCGCCCGCTTTGCCGTCCCAATCTCCGCTGGAAAGGTAGCCGTTCACTTCAACGTCGGAAAGACGCTTCATCTTCACCACGCTTTCCACAACCCGGTGCCGCGTGCCTTTGTCACTGACAACCGCCACGCACGTAATCACGCGATGACGCCGACCGGACAACGCATGCAGGAACACCGCCGCCTCCTTAGCGTCTTCTGGCTTTCCGAAAATCCGCCGCCCCATGGCGACTGTTGTGTCGGCCACGAGCACAATCTCGTCCGCATTTCGCGTCGTCGCTTCAGCTTTGGAAAGGGTGACTCGCGCGCAATACGGGCGCGGAAGTTCGCCTTTCAAAGGTGTTTCATCAATGTCCGCTGGGCGCACGTCATCCGGTGTGACCCCGATCTGGGCCAACAGCGCGCGCCGCCTCGGGCTCGCCGAACCAAGGATCAAACGTGGAGGCGCACCGGCCCCGGAGTCGCCACCGATCA
>CAZMRS010000239.1:0-4677 GCA_964568435.1 uncultured Boseongicola sp.
GTAAGCAGCAGCGGCGATGATAAGGAACCACATGAAGCGCGCATCAAAGCCTGTCACCCACTGTTCAAGACGGCGGTTGATGTTCAACGCCGCCAGGAAGTTGATGTCTTCGATCGAAAGGCGCGCGGGCCATTCCGTGCCGGCGGTGATTTGAACACCCAGCCAGTACCAGGCGTCATAGAACCATTGGAAAACTTCGCCACCAACGATATTGGCGAACCAGCTTTCCTGCTTGTAATCAGGCAGGCCCGAAACCTGAGTGGACTCGTTGATCAGGCGGAACGAAACTTCGGTCGCGCCGCGCAGAAAGAACAAGAACGCCAGCGTCACGATAAAGCTCGAAAGACCTGAGCGGACCACAATTGTCCCGATGATCCAGCCAATCGAAAGAGTCAAAGCAAGGGTGATGATAAAGGCGGTGAAGGGAGTGGCTTCGCCCATCCCGAACGGTAATCCCCATTTCAACATCAAGGCCATACACATGCCTGCGAACCCGATCATGGATCCGATGGATAGGTCAAACTCGCCTGCGATCATGAGCATGGCGGCTCCAATCGCGATGATACCGTACTGAGAGATGATCTTGATATTGTTCTTCAGACCAAGCGCATTGAACGCTTTACCGTCTGAAGCAATTGCAAGTGCGATGATGATGACAAGCATCACGATGAACGCGCCGATTTCCGGCCGTCTTATCAGACGTTGAAGTCTGGTTTCTTCCTTGAGCCGGTCCGATTCGCTGCGATCAGCCATGCCGTACTCTCCCCTCGTGTATGTCGTGTGTCCCCTTATGGAACAGGCGGGGAAGTCCCCGCCTGCCTTATTTTCTTACTTTCTCAAAGGATCAGCGGTCGATGCCCGCCAGTTCCTTAACGGCAGCGGCATTGCTTGCATCCACGTAGCCTGGGCCGGAGTTGATGTTGTTGCCCGGCAGAAGTCCTGCGGAGTTGTTGTAAAGGTGCAGTGCAATCACTGGCATGTAGCCTTGCAGACGCTGCTGCTGGTCGATCGTGAAGGCAGCACGGCCATCTGCGATCATGTCCATCACGCCTGGTGACAGGTCGAAGCAAGCAAGGTGCACGTCGGCGCCAACTGCGTCGATTGCCTTAATGGCAGCTTCACATACGTGTGGGCCAACAGCCAGAACGCCGTCGATGGACGGGTCAGCCTGAAGAGCGGCAGCAGTACGTGTTTCGATCTGTGCAGGGTCGTTCGACACGTCGATCATGTTAAGATCGCCGCCAACACCAGCAAAGTAGCCCTCGCAACGGTCAACAAGCGCTGTGTTGAACGCTTCCTGGTTCAAGCAAAGACCCTTCGTCACGCCTTCAGCGGCTGCGCGTCTGCCCGCAGCTTCACCAGCATCACGCTCAGGCTGACCAACGTGCATCAGCGCACCGAGCTCTTTGGACGACTCAAGACCAGAGTTGATGGTAATAACCGGAATGCCGTCTGCAACAGCAGCTTTGATTGCCGGTCCAAGCGCGTCTGCGTCAGGCAGCGAAACGATGATGCCATCTGGGTTCGATGCCGCTGCGGCCTCGATCAGCGCAGCCATAGCTGCCATGTCGCCAGAAACGTCAAAGTTGTATTCCAACGTTGCGCCAACATCTTCTGCAGCGTCACGTCCGCCTTTTTCAACAACAGGCCAGAATGGGTCTGTGCCCTGAGTGTGCGTGATCATGACATAACGCTCGCCATGACCTTCGGCGTAAGCAGCACCAGCAATCGTGGATGCAGCCACAGCCGCCATCAGAATTTTTTTCATTAAGTCTCTCCCTAAGTTTTCAGTCTTTTGAGAAAGCTTCCCAGCTTTCCATTTTCATCTGGTCCAAAGACCAAATTCGTGCACGGCATCTCTGCCGCATCCCTCTGGCTCGTCAGATGCTCCTCGCTAATTTTGGATAAAAGCATTTGGCGTGTGTCAGGCCTTCAGGATCAGATGCGAATGCAATCTGAGCTGACCAACCCAATTCCAAAGATTTAAGTGCAGGTTCCAAGCATCGGGCTTTTTCAAAACCCCCGCTCACAAACTCACGAACGTCGCTGCCACAAGGGGCATCAGGTGATGCAAAATACGTTGACCGTATCGCATCGCAAGAGAGCTCCGACATAGGCAAAGCTGCGCGCAAGTTTTTTCCTCCCGATTCCCTGCTAACCCAGTGTTTCTATTTTTGCAACCGGTTGCAAGAAGTGCCGCCATTTTTGTGACAGCCTTCAAAGCTTACTGTTCAAACCTCACGGTGCAACGATTAATTTCGCGAAACTCCAAGGCTCCGCGAAATTTTGGGTCCGGGTTTTGAACTGCGCCTTAATTTGATGAAATTTGAGGCGTTTCAAACTCAATCGCAGCCTGTTCATCGCCCGCGATGGCGCGTTCAAACGCAGCAAGGCGTTTGTAGATCGACATCAGCTCGACAATTGTCGTCCAGGACGACACCAGGAATTGGAACGAGTTTTCAACGCGTTGGAAGGCACGCAGGATCTGTTGCATGACACCCAACGTGACACCGGCACTGATGATCGTCGGCCCCAAAGCGATGTAAGGGAGGATTACGCCTGCCTGAAGGTAGGAGTATCTGACGACGTTGAAATAAAGATAGTTCAGATAAAGCCGGAAGTAGTTCTTCCGTACATTCAGGAACAGCTCACCAAGCGTGGGTGGCTTGGCGCGGTTCTCGTCGTCTTCACCAAGCACAAGTTCTTTGCGGAACGCTGCCTCGACGCGCTGATTGCGGAACTCGAGACCGGGCAGGCGCCAGCCGGCAAGCCCGAGAAGGGCGGTGCCGATCACCGACCAAAGAATAGCGACAAAGACCAGCGCCTGAGGGACTTCGCCCACAATCGGAAGCTCGGTGATGTACGATGAGAGACCCCAAAGAATCGGGAGGAACGCCAGAAGCGTCATGATCGCATCAATAAATCGTGACCCCAACGCCTCCATAATCCGCGCAAACGCCATCGTATCTTCCTGGATGCGCTGCGATGCCCCCTCGATGTGCCGGATCTTGGGCCACAGCGATACGTAGTAATCGTTCATCGCCGTGCGCCACCGGAAGACATAGTGCGACGTGAAAAACGCCGCGATCACAGCCGTCAGGATGAACACCATCGCGATCTTTAGGAACGTCGCCAGCTGCCCGTAATAGTCTTCCGCACTTACTGAATTTGGCTCGGCCAGCGCCTGCTGCACCATGTCATAAAAGGTGCCGAACCATTCGTTTATCATGACATCGAGCTGCACTTGAAACCATGTCGCAAAAACAATGAGCGCAGAGCCCGCAACCGACCATTTTGCCCACTTATGGGAGGACTGGCGGAGCCAGAACACCACGAAGATAGCGTAGCAAAGTGCCGTAAACTCATAGAGCCAAACGCGCGTCGGATCCCATCCAAACAGGCCCGCGATCCCAATCGGGTCTTCCCATTCCTTGAACTCTACATGCCAGAACGCGATGCAGATGATGGCCCAAATGATCGCCGTTGCGAGGAACCGTTTGGGATTCGGGAAGAAGGAATGGAACATGCGTATCGTCTTTTCTTTTCTGTCTACTCGATGCGCAATTGCAAAAACCGCGCATTTTTATTGTAGGAGACATATGCAGGAGGCAAAGCCTTATCACGTGAGATAGAGGATTTTTGAAGTCGATGTGAGCAGCGAGGGTACACAAAGCCAGACTGTTCGATTTCAAGGCCGTTCTTGATCCCGACCGTGCGATCAACCTCCCGTGAGCGGGCTAGGACTGCTCGCTTGCTTGCGCCACATTGGTTCTATCAATGGAGGATACCCCATGCGTCTCACTCATCTGATCGCGGCCTCAACGCTGGTTTTTGCGACCGGCGTCTCGGCGGCCAAGGCAAATCCGGTCCTTTGGAAGTCCGAATGGCCGAACACGGATTTTGAAATCACAACGATAGACAATTGGCGCGAGATCATGTCTGGCGGCCCTCCCAGAGACGGCATTCCGGCTCTGGACGACGTCTCGTTTATTCCGGCGGACAGCGAAACGCGGATCGAAGACCGCGAGCCGGTCATCACGCTCGAGATCGACGGAGCCGAGCCGCGCGCATATCCCATTCGCTATCTGACGTGGCATGAGATCGTGAACGATACCGTCGCAGGCATCCCGGTCGCGGTGACCTACTGTCCGCTCTGTAACTCAGCCCTCACGTTCGACCGACGAGTTGGCGAACGGGTGTTAAGCTTCGGCGTGTCGGGTAAACTCAGAAACTCCGACATGGTCATGTACGACCGCGAGACAGAGAGCTGGTGGCAACAGGCCGTAGGAACCGGAATCGTCGGCGAGCTGACCGGCGTAGAGCTGACCGCTTTGCCGACGTGGATGGAAAGCTGGAAGGAGTTCAAAGATCGTAACCCGGATGGTCTGGTGATGGCCGAGCCGCCATGGCGCCGCCAATACGGACGCAACCCCTACGTCGGCTATGACAGCTCGAGAAGGCCATTCCTCTACAATGGAGAGCTTCCACCACATGACATCCCGACCCTGATGCGGGTCGTGCGCGTGCACGACAAAGCCTGGACCTTCGACCGCCTGCGAGGCGAAGAGGAGATCACCGAGGGCGGCGTCACGATCACATGGCGTTCGGGGCAGGCATCAGCGCTCGACCAATATACCGTCGGCGCTGGGCGCGATGTTGGCACGGTGCGGGTACGTG
>CAZMRS010000240.1:0-4674 GCA_964568435.1 uncultured Boseongicola sp.
CCCTTCGTCTCCGCCACTTGCCCCCGCGAGATCGTTCTCCCGATCCGGATGCAGCCGGACTATTCCGTTGTGATTGAGGGTTATGCAGGTTTGGCTGAGCACTGGCATCGGCGAAAGGTTGCCCGGAAGCGATCTCTGAGTGTCGATTTTATCCGAAGCGCATGGCTGGACTGTCTTGGGGTTTAGCGTGGCAAGCTGCTGAAACAGGACGTATTTTCCAATTCAGAGACCCATTCCTTCGATTTCAGTGGCATTTGCACAAATGTGGCTGCCCTCACAACGTACCGCCACTCAGGAAGGCCGGGATAAAGTGTGCGATTTTTGACGGTGTGCACGACACTAGGCTTTTGACGTGAGATGCACCAATGATCGCGTTACGGACATTGCCGCGGTTCGCCACTCTTCGCCATTTGAAGGTAGCGTTAGCGACGGATCGGCGCAGCTAGTGGCCTACCGTACAACCGAAGAAATGTCAGCATAGTAAAAGGGAAGTGAAAGCCCTAAGGTTGTGCGTACGGGAGGATCAATGGATGGCCGATGTTTTGGTCGTTGGTGTTGCTGTGGCGGATCTCGTTATGCGCGTCGATGATCTGCCGCGCAAAGCAGAGAAATTCCGAGCAAAGGATGCGGCGATCAGCGTCGGTGGTTGCGCTGCGAATGCAGCAATCGCCATAGCGCGACACGGCGGCGAGGCGCGGCTTGCTGCACGGCTCGGTGGTGATCTCATTGGTGGCATGATCGCCAGTGGTTTGGAGGCGGAAGGCGTGGATATCGGTCTCTGCGATCGCCGAGATGGCGCCAAGTCATCCTTCTCGTCGATCTACGTGGACAGGGTCAGCGAGCGTCAGATCATGAACTTTCGCGGGAGCGGCCTCGCCGACACCTTAAACCTTTCCGCAACCCCGAGACCCCAAGCTGTGTTAGCTGACAATCGTTGGCCTCAGCTGACGCTCGCGGCCCTCAAAACCGCGCGCCGCTGGGGTGTGCCTGCAGTCGTGGACGCCGAGGCTCCGTTCGATGCAGAGAGTGTGCGTGGTGCAACCCACATCGTGTTCTCCATGCAGGGATTATCCGACTACGCACCGGGACTCTCAACCAGGGTCGCACTTGAAAGGGCAAGCGTTGAGTTCGATGCATGGATCGCTGTGACGGATGGTGCGAACGGCACGTTGCACACCGGTCCTAACGGGATCTCACGCATCGCGGCTTTCCATGTAGAAGCCGTCGATACGCTGGCTGCCGGAGATATTTGGCATGGCGTTTTCGCACTCCGGCTCGCTGAAGGGGCAGAAGAGCCAGAGGCGGTTATGTTTGCAAACGCTGCCGCCGCCCTGAAATGTCGATCTTTTGGAGGTATTATGACCTGCCCTTATCGGCCGGAAACTGAGGCACTCATTCGGGAGAAGTCATCATGAAGACGCGAAACGCGCTGGTCCAGGGGGCGGTCAGATGACCATCGGCATTCTGCCGCTTGGCCGAGATACGTTCGATGTTCCGTTTGCTGAGGCGCGGCTAGAAGCCATGCTCAATCGCCTTGACGCCGCTGGTTATGAATACACGGGCCCGCGCGAGCTTCTTTTGGACGCCAATACGGCCAGGGCAGCGTTGGAAGATGTCTTGGCCGCAGGCTCAAGTCGGCTCCTCGTTCTGCAGGTCACCTTCACCGACGCAACGTTAACCTTGGAAGCAGCGGGAGCTGGCATCCCGATATCGATTTGGGCAATTCCCGAGCCTCGGGCCGGCGACCGGCTCCGTCTGAACGCGTTTTGCGGCTTGAACCTCGCCAGCCACGCGCTCGGATTGAGGGGTTACCAGTTCTCGTGGGCCTACGCGGACCCGACATCGCTTTCTGTGGACGACCTCGAGGGCCTATTGAACGCCCCTGATGGGCCACGTGAAACGCCTTCGCTTAAAACCTATGAGACGGCAAGCAAGGCGGCGGAGCGTATTCTGGACCATGTCAAGGGACGTTCCATCGCACTTATTGGTGAGCCCCCGAGCGGGTTTGACACCTGCTACTTCGACAATGCTCGACTGAAAGCATTGGCGGGCATCGAGGTGGATGCGATTCCGCTGCCTCAACTCTTCGAGCGAGCGCGAGCCGCAAAGAGCGAGGCCGTGGAACTGGTTCGACAAGGGGCGGCATCCGTTCTCGAGGGCATGGAAGAGGTCGACCAAGCACAGCTGGACCGCTCATTGCGCTTGAAGGTAGCCCTCGACGCCATTTGCGAAGCAGGCGGTTACGGGGCGATCGCGATCCGTTGCTGGCCCGAAGCCTTCACGGAGTACGGCGGAGCCGTTTGTGGCCCGGTCTCAATGATGGGAGAGGAGCAAGTTCCCTGTGCCTGCGAGGCAGATGTTTACGGTGCAGTGACCCAATTGGTGCTTCAGGAGTGTGCCAGCGCCCCCGTCTTTCTGACAGACGTGGTGGATATTGACACTGACGATGATACCGCAGTCGTCTGGCACTGCGGCCAGGCCCCAATTTCGATGCGGGATCCGGAGTATGCAGCGACGGCGACCGTTCACAGCAATCGCAAGATGCCACTTCTTTGCCAATTCCCTCTTAAACCCGGACGGGTAACCCTAATGCGGATTTCGCAGGCGCTGGGCAAACCGAAGATGGTGCTCGCAGGGGGCGAGGTCCTTAAGCGACCGATGCCGTTCGCAGGCACATCAGGGACCCTCAAATTCGACCGGCCGGCGCGGAACGTTCTAAATGACCTATTGAGCGGCGGTGTCGAGCACCACCTTGGCCTCGCCTACGGCGACCATCGTGATGTTCTCCGCGAGGTTGCCGCCGGGCTAAGTTTACCGGTGCTGGAACTTTGATCTCGGCCACCAGCCCTCGCCAACTCTTAGTCCGTGCTCAAGAGGGTCAACGGGACCGAAAGGGGCTTTGAAATGATTGTTATTACGGAGTTTATGGACGAAGCGGCGGTCGACACGCTCAGACAGCACTTTTATGTGCACTACGATACCAAGCTGGCGGACTACCTGGACAGGATCCCCGACCTCTTGCTAGACGCGCAGGCGCTAATCGTGCGCAACCGGACACAGGTCTCAGCCGACTTGCTGAGCGCCGCGCCGCATCTCAAATGCATAGGCAGATTGGGTGTCGGCCTCGACAACATTGATGTCGCTGCATGTTCTGCGATGGGCGTCACCGTCTACCCGGCCACGGGGGCCAACAACCTCACCGTCGTTGAGTATGTTCTCACTGCTGCGATGGTTTTGCTGCGACGCGCATGGTTTTTTACACCGGAAATGCTTGACGGTCGGTGGCCGCGCGACAGTGCCGCATTGGGTAGTGAGTTAGCTGGAAGGAAGTTGGGTGTCGTCGGACTAGGCGGCATAGCTCGCGATCTCTCGGCAAAGGCACGCTGTCTCGGGTTGGAACTGCTCGCGCACGATCCATTCGTGCACCGGAGCGATCCCGCCTGGAATGGCGTGCGCAACCTTGGTCTCGACGAACTCATGGCGGCAGCCGACGTGGTCAGTGTGCACGTTCCACTGAACAAGGACACGCGCCACTTAGTTGATCGCGAAGCCATCGCCAGGATGAAGCCGGGCACGATACTGATCAACGCAGCTCGCGGTGGCGTGGTTGACGAGGAGGCCGTGGCGGACGCATTGCGAGCCGGCCACCTTGGTGGTGCCGCACTCGACACTTTCGAAACCGAACCGCTTACACGTGAGGCTGCCTCGGTATTTGCCGACGCGCCGAACTTGATTCTGACGCCTCACATCGCGGGTGTTTCAACCGAGTCAAATGAACGTGTGAGCGAGGTTACGGCAAGGAACATCCTGACTCATTTGTCGGCAAATCCATAAAGACTGCATAGGGACCATCAGGTTTGTTCTCGACAGGAGAATTGGTCAGGTGAGCACCCTTGCTCGGTTGCGGGTCGAGCGACTCTCTGGGTGACGCGTTCTGGTTGGAAATGCTGGTAGGTAACAGTCTATGCGATTTGGTTGGACACGAACCCGTCGCGAATTGCCACTGTGACGTGGGTCTTTCTGCAAAGACCTGTTTTACGATGGGAGAACGGATACAACGAGCGCTTTAACGGAGCCTTGCGCCGCGAGGTGCTCAACGCCCTGGCGATCACGGCCACGAAGCAGGCGCAAGTTATCATCAATTGCTGGCCCTGACAGTGCAGTCACACCCGACCGAAACAGGCACTCAAAATACACCCATCGATACCCGAGACTTTGCGAAGAAATTACCCGCTCATTGGGGGTTAGACAGTGTGGCGTCGAGATTCGGTTGTGGCTTCAGGTAAAGTCTTTAGGCAGCGCGTCCAGCGACGGGATGGTCAGGCTCAAGCTCCCGCGCACGCACGAAACGGTTTCTGCAATCTCCGAAGACCGCTCCGTGTGCACCTTGATACATTTGGTGACAAAACGGCCTCGGGCCTTTTGCAATGAATTCAACTAACGTCGCCTTCATGAGTACGATCCCCGATATCCTCGTCGTGTATGACCACCGCGAAATTCGAGCGCCCGTTGCGCGCTTTCTGGAACGCAGTGGCAAGCGGACGAGTGCAGCAAAGGACGCAAGCGATAGGGACGCGGCGCTGGCGGACGACAGCTACGACCTCATGGTCCTAGGTGTCTTGATGCCAGGTGCGCACGGGCTTTCAGTTTGCCGGAGGCTACGTGCCGCCGGTT
>CAZMRS010000241.1:0-4674 GCA_964568435.1 uncultured Boseongicola sp.
CTCATCATCGAGACGATCTTCTCGCTCGATGGTCTGGGTCGCCTTGGGTTCGAAGCTGCGGTGGCACGCGATTATCCGGTCATCTTCGGCACCCTCTTTGCGTTCGGTCTTGTCGGCCTTCTGGTCGGGATCCTCTCGGACCTGATGTACGTCTTCGTCGATCCCCGGATCGACTTTGAAAAGCGGGAGGTCTGAGCAATGGCCTTGCCCGATGCTGCCATCGATAAAACGTCGGACGCCGTGCCTGACGAAGGTAAGCGGAAGCGTCCATGGCTCTCACCGCTGAACCAGCGTCGCTGGCGCAATTTCACACGCAACCGCCGCGCCTACTGGTCGTTGATTATCTTTTCGGTCCTGTTCGGGTTGAGCCTCATGGCCGAGTTCATCGCCAACGACAAACCGATCCTCGTCAGCTATCGCGGCGAGCTATACGTGCCGATCTTCAACTTTTACCCCGAGACCGAATTCGGGGGCGATCTGCCGATCGAGGCGCAGTACCAATACGAAGACGTCGAATGCCTGATCCGCACGGGCGGGATTGAGGCCTGCTACGATGATCCCGAAGGCATCATGGCCGAGGCAGAGGAAACCGGTCAGGTCGATGGTGTCGAGATTGCAGAGGGCTGGCTGATCTGGCCTGTGATCCCGTACCGCTACGACACGATTGTCGAAAAACCAGGGCCCGCACCGGGCCCGCCGGATGCGCAGAACTGGCTCGGAACGGACGACACCAAGCGCGATGTGACCGCGCGGGTGATCTACGGGTTCCGACTTTCCATTCTGTTCACGCTCATCGTGACGGTCTGTGCGAGCATCATCGGCATCGCGGCCGGAGCGGTGCAGGGGTATTTTGGCGGCTGGCTGGACCTGATTTTCCAGCGTTTGCTGGAGATCTGGTCGTCCACGCCGTCGCTTTACGTCATCATCATCATGTTCGCGATCTTCGGGCGAAGTTTCTGGATGCTGGTATTTCTATCGGTGTTGTTCGGTTGGCCTGCCTTGGTGGGCGTGGTGCGCGCCGAATTCCTGCGTGCCCGCAACTTTGAATATGTCCGCGCGGCGCGCGCGTTGGGCATGTCCAACTCCACCATCATGTTCCGCCACATGCTGCCGAACGCAATGGTCGCGACGGTGACGCTTTTGCCATTCATCATCACAGGCACCATCGGTGGTCTCGCCTCTCTCGACTTCCTGGGCTACGGGTTGCCGTCGTCGGCACCTTCGCTCGGCGAACTGACGTTGCAAGCCAAGCAGAACCTGCAAGCACCCTGGCTTGCGTTCACCGGCTTTTTCACCTTTGCCATCATGCTGTCGCTTCTCGTCTTCATCTTCGAGGGCGTGCGTGACGCCTTTGATCCACGGAAGACGTTCCAATGAGGGTGCGGATGACTGTTTGCGCCGCACGTCGTGCGCCGCGGTGGGCGAGGGGCGCTGCCCCTCGCGCTCCCCGAGGTATTTCTGAAAGGGTGAGAGAAAGCTGGGAGGTGCGGGGTGTCTGACGTGCTTCTTGAAGTAACGGGGCTTGATGTCCGGTTTCGTCAGGACGGGGCGGTGACGCATGCTGTGCGGGATGTGAGCTTTGACGTGAAGCGCGGGGAGACGGTGGCGCTTGTTGGTGAGAGTGGATCGGGCAAGTCGGTGACGGCGCTCTCTACTGTGTCGTTGTTGGGCGATAGTGCGGATATTTCCGGGTCGATCACTTATGACGGCGCCGAGATGGTCGGCGCTGATGAGGCAGAGCTTCGCGTTCATTTTCCAGGAGCCGATGACCTCGATGAACCCGCTCCATACGCTTGAAAAGCAGCTGGCGGAGGCGGTCGCGCTGCATCAGGGTTTGCGCGGCGAGGAAGCGCGCGCGCGGATTATCGAGTTGTTGGAGCAGGTGGGTATTCCAAACCCTGAATTGCGCCTGACGTCTTATCCGCACCAATTGTCGGGCGGCCAGCGTCAGCGGGTGATGATTGCAATGGCCTTGGCGAATGGGCCGGAGTTGCTCATTGCAGACGAACCGACGACCGCGCTGGACGTGACCATTCAGGCGCAAATTCTGGAGCTTCTGGCCGAGCTGAAAGATCGGCTTGGCATGTCGATGCTGTTCATCACCCATGACCTTGGGATCGTGCGTAAGTTCGCGGATCGGGTTTGCGTGATGAAGGATGGCGAGATTGTCGAGCGTGGTGAGACGAAAGCGATCTTTGATGCGCCCCAGCATCCCTACACGAAGATGCTGCTGAGTGCGGAATCCACCGGAACGCCACCTCCCGTGCCGGAAGGGGCGGATGTGGTGGCAGAAACCGACGCCTTGCGCATCTGGTTCCCCATTCAGCGCGGGCTCTTGAAGCGCACTGTTGGGCACATCAAAGCGGTCAATGCGGCGACGCTTTCGGTGCGTGCAGGCGAAACGGTGGGAATAGTGGGCGAAAGCGGGTCGGGCAAGACGACGCTGGCGCTTGCAATCATGCGCCTGATTTCCTCGGAAGGGCCGGTGAGCTTTCTGGGGCAAAACATCCAGGGTTTGAATTCGCGGCATATGCGCCCGCTACGCGCTGATATGCAGATTGTATTTCAGGACCCCTATGGATCGCTCAGCCCGCGGATGACGGTCGAAGAGATCATCTCGGAAGGTCTGACAATCCACAACGTCGACCCCGGGCGCGACCGGCGCGAGCTTGTGGCCGAGCTCATGGACGAGGTCGGCTTGGACCCCGCCATGATGCACCGCTATCCGCATGAGTTCTCCGGCGGCCAGCGCCGGCGGATCGCGATTGCCCGTGCGATGGTGCTTCGCCCCAGGCTGGTGGTGCTGGACGAGCCGACATCGGCGCTCGACATGACGGTGCAGGTGCAGATTGTAGAGCTTTTGCGCTCCCTTCAGCAGAAGTATGGGCTGGCCTATCTGTTCATTTCGCACGACCTGAAAGTGGTGCGCGCGCTGTCGCACAAGGTCATCGTGATGAAGGAAGGTGACGTGGTCGAACAGGGTGACGCGGGCCAGGTCTTTGATGCGCCGAAGTCGGACTACACGAAAGCACTCATGGCCGCGGCCTTTGAGGTGAAGTCGGCGTCCTAACCCTTGCGGACCGCGACGATGCCCCGGCTGGTGCGCGACGGCGGACCAGAGGGGAAAGCGTATTCGCTTTCCAGTTCAAAGCCAGCGGCTTCGACCAGGTTCACGATCTCATCGCGCCCGAAGGTGCGGTGACGCCATTGGAGCCAGATGATCGCGTTGCACCAATGCGGTTTTGACACCGCCAGCCTCAGGCGTCCGCCCGGCACAAGGAGGTCGCGCATCTGCGCGAGCGCATCAGTGGGGTCAGGGCAATGCTCGATGATGTGAGCGGCAAGCACCTCGTCATAAGGCCCGATGTCCAACCCCGGTCGCAACAGATCTTCCACACGTTCCGGTACGACACCGCGCGGCGCCAAAGCCGCTTCGGCGCGGTCGAGCATGGCGCCGCTTGGTTCCAGCAACGTCAAATGGCCGGGGGCTCCGTTCACCGCGATCCAGGCTTCTGAAAACGCCGCTGTCCCTGCGCCCACGTCGATCACCCGCGCACTGGGGCTTGGGCGCGGTCCGGGTTCGGACAGGAACCCCAAATACCCATCGTAATACCCAAGCGCCCGCATCTTGTCGCGCCAGCGGTTTGACGCGCTGTCATAGCGGGTCGTCAGGTCTGCCGTCTGCTCTACCATGTGCTCAGACTGCCATGATCTTGAAGGGTACGCCATATCGGTGCTTCCCACTTCGGCAGCGGCTCGCTAAACACGGGGCCACTGAAGGATACGCCCAGATGACCCAGACGCCAGTTCCCCAGCCGGGGATCGAAAATATCAAGCTCTATCAAGGTGGTGAAAGCCGCCTTGCGGGTCATGACACGGTTCTGAAACTGTCGTCGAACGAGAACCCGCTCGGACCCCCTCCGTCGGCGATTGAGGCCATCAAAGGAGCGGCAGATGCGGTGCATCTGTACCCCTCGACCGACCACGCGGATTTGCGCGCAGCGATTGGCGAGGTGCATGGGCTTGATCCGGCGCGGATCATCTGTGGCGTTGGCTCCGACGAAGTTTTGCAGATGGTCACACAGGCTTACGCGGGCGTGGGCGACGAGATCATCCACACGGAACACGGATTTTCGCTATACCCTGTGCTGATCCACATGGCGGGCGCGACGCCTGTTTGCGTGCCGGAGAAAGAGCGCGTTGTTGATGTAGACGCTGTGCTCCAGGCAATCACCGACAAGACGCGCGTCATCCTGATTACCAATCCGGGCAATCCAACGGGGACGATGTTGGCCGCAGAAGACCTGGAAAGGCTGGTCGACGCTGTGCCCGAGCATATCGTTTTGGTGCTGGATGGGGCTTATACCGAGTACACCGAGACAGACGGTGGCGCCGCGTTTGCGACCGAACGCAAGAATGTGCTGATGACGCGGACGTTCTCCAAGATCTACGGGCTGGGCGGGCTGCGGATCGGTTGGGGCTATGGTGACATTGGTCTGATCGAAACGATGACCCGCATTCGTCAGCCGTTTAACCTGTCGACTGTGCAATTGGCCGCGTCTGAAGCGGCTGTGCGTGACCGGACGTGGGTTGAGACCTGCCGCGACCTGAACGAGACACAGCGCGCGCGTGTGATCGGGGCTTTGGGCCAGGTTGGGGTGGCCTGTGATGAAA
>CAZMRS010000242.1:0-752 GCA_964568435.1 uncultured Boseongicola sp.
ATGGGCAAGGATTTGGCCGAGGCCTATCCGGCGGCGAAAGCGGTTTTCGATGAAGTAGACGAGGCGTTGGGCGAAAAGCTGTCAGATTTGATCTGGAACGGGGATCAGGCGGAGTTGACTCTGACACAGAATGCACAGCCGGCGTTGATGGCGACATCTTTGGCGGCGATGCGAGCGCTGGAGGCGGAAGGTGTTGCTGTTTCTGCTGCGTCGTATGTGGCCGGGCATTCCTTAGGCGAATATTCTGCACTTTGCGCCGCGGGCACCTTCTCGGTTGCAGATACGGCGCGACTATTGCGCCGGCGTGGACTGGCGATGCAGGCAGCGGTTCCTGTGGGCGAGGGCGCGATGGCGGCGGTTTTGGGCCTCGACATTGCGGCGGTGCGGGCTTTGGCAGCAGAGGCGGCCGAGGGAGAGGTTTGTGCGGCTGCGAACGATAATGATCCAGCTCAGGTGGTTGTATCGGGGCATAAAGCGGCGGTCGAGCGGGCGGCGGCTCTGGCAAAAGAACGTGGCGCGAAACGGGCGCTGTTGTTGCCCGTGTCGGCGCCATTTCATTGTGAATTGATGGAGCCTGCGGCGCGCGAGATGGAAGCGGCTTTAGCCGAAGTTTCGATGAGCGACCCTGTAGTGCCGGTGGTGGCGAATGTCTTGGCGGGTCCAACGTCGGATGCGGATGACATTCGTGCGCGTCTGGTGGAGCAGGTGACGGCTTCTGTACGTTGGCGCGAGAGCGTTGCCTGGATGGCAGG
>CAZMRS010000242.1:762-4673 GCA_964568435.1 uncultured Boseongicola sp.
ATCCTTCTGGGAGATCGGGGCCGGCAAGGCGCTTTCGGGGATGATCCGAAGGATTGCCAAGGAGGCCGGGACGCGTGCGGTCGGTACATCTGCGGATGTCGCGGGGGCTGCTGAGGCCTTGGGTTAGGGGTTTCACCCCTCGCGCCTTCGGCGCTCACCCCAGGATATTTGAACCAAGAAGAAAGACAGGGCACGCCCTGTGATTTGACACAGAAGAAGGACGAGGCGGATGTTTGATTTGAGCGGAAAGGCGGCTTTGGTCACCGGGGCCTCTGGTGGTATCGGGGCGGCGATTGCGACGGCCTTGCACGCGCAAGGTGCGACAGTTGGCTTGTCAGGGACGCGGGTGGAGCCTCTGGAGGCTTTGGCTGGAAAGCTCGGTGAGCGCGCGCATGTGCTGCCGTGCAACTTGAGCGATGCGGAGGCCGTTGCGGCCTTGCCGAAGGACGCCATCGCGGCCATGGGCTCGGTCGATATTCTGGTGAACAATGCGGGCATCACGCGGGACAACTTGTTCATGCGGATGTCGGACGAAGAATGGGCGAGCGTGCTTCAGGTGAATTTGACTTCGGCGATGATCCTGTCGAAGGGTGTCATGCGCGGCATGATGAAAGCGCGCTGGGGGCGGATTGTGAATATCTCGTCCGTTGTCGGGGCGACGGGGAACCCAGGGCAAGCGAACTATGCGGCCTCGAAGGCCGGGCTTGTCGGCATGTCAAAGTCGCTGGCTTATGAGGTGGCGAGCCGGGGGATCACCGTGAACTGTGTGGCCCCGGGGTTCATCACGACGGCGATGACGGACAAGCTGACGGATGACCAGAAGGCGGGCATTTTGACACAAGTGCCTATGGGACGCATGGGTGAAGTGGATGAGATCGCGTCGGCGGTTCTTTACCTATCGAGCAATGAGGCGGGTTATACAACCGGCACGACATTGCATGTGAATGGCGGCATGGCCATGTTATAGTGGTCGCGCGCTAGCGGCGTATTATATTGATTGCGTTCACAGGCGATATGCGTTAGGCGGCGCTCATCTTTGCTGGGGCACGGGGTGGCCTGGCATGTTTGGCCCTCGTATACGGGCGTTTTATACAACTGGCGGGCCGAGACCCCGAATAGAAGTGAGGAATTGACATGAGCGATATCGCAGATCGCACACGCAAGATCGTCGTCGAGCATCTGGGCGTTGAAGAAGACAAAGTCACCGAGAACGCATCGTTCATCGACGATCTGGGCGCAGACAGCCTTGATACCGTTGAGCTGGTTATGGCGTTCGAAGAAGAGTTCGGAATTGAAATTCCTGATGATGCGGCTGAGACCATCCAGAGTTTTGGCGATGCGGTGAAGTTCATCACGGAAGCTTCCTAAGCCTTTAAGGCTTGGAATTAGAGATTGGAGACGGCGTCCCGAGTGGGGCGCCGTTTTGTTTTTGGGTGTGTCAGTTTGAATGCCCACTTTGTGGACTTCACTGACATTTCGGTTCCTCGGCTACGAACCCGGCACCAAGGCGTTAGACGTCACTCCATGGAGAGTTTGGTCGCGCGCAAATGGGCGATCCCAAGCGCCTGCCCTATGCCCTATTTCGGGCAAAGATCCGCCGTGATATTGAATAACAACAAAGAGCGTAGTTAGTCGGTAGTGAGCACCAGTTGTTCGACGAGGCCAAAACGCAAAGTGCATGCTTTTCGAAGCGTCGGATTTGGCGGCAGACTGACAACGGTGTCACCAAACTGTCTTTGCTTGCAGATAGAAGGATCAACACCATGAGAATACTTGCGACAGCGGTAACGTCTGCTCTGCTTGCGTCCCAGGCATTTGCCGGTTCGTATGAGGTGCGATGCGAAACAAAGTCGGTGCCCTACCAAGAATCCGTCAAGGGCGGAGAGCCTGATAAGGTTATCGGTGGAGCACTTATCGGCGGTGTCATTGGGAAAGCTGTGACAGACGAAAATGCTGGCGCTGTCGCCGGTGCGATTATTGGCGGCGCAATTGGTCATGAGAACAGTCGGACAACTGTCACCCGATACAAAGAGGTCGAAACCTGCCGGAATGTGTTCGTTCCTGAACGCATTACAGATGCGGAAATGCTTGAACAGGTCATGCTGGATCTGAACGATGGCCAGACCGTCAGCAAAGAAATGATTATGGATGTGCAGTATACGATTGGCGTCGCCCACGACGGTATATGGGGGCCTAAGTCTCGAGGGGCCGCAGAGGAATATTTGGCAAGCCTTGAGCCAGATGCACAGCCCGAAGAGCCGTTGTATTCACTGGTCGTCAACGATGTGGTCGTCGTCAGTTCAGCCGACGCAAATGCGATCGATGAGATCAAGGAAGCTTTATTTGAAGCGGGTGTGGACTCGCGAATCTTTGTGGATTTGCAGTGACGCCTTAGCAACCATGCATAAATTACGGCCTCGTGATACCGCACACTGCTCGTGCCGATGCCGAACTCCGTTCAAGGGCCCGCTGTTGGCTCGGTCACGACATCTGACGGCTCAAGTCAGACTGTGGCCATCCTTAGATGGATTGTAAGACCGTCAGGCGGAGGAACCGGACACAAGCAACACGACCCAATGCTCTGTTTGGCAAGCGGTCCTCAAGCTGATGTCTAATGGCTAATCCGACGGGCCGTCCCGTGGTACTGTTACGCCTCTGAACTTGCAGAGCTTCATGCCCATCTCAACGAAGGTGAAACTTGTCTCAAGGAAGAGATTGCTGAACTCGATCGCGATATTGCAGAAAAACGCCCCGACATCGATCAGCATTGTGAGAAAGCTCAGCGTGAGGCCGAAGTCGAACGCCGGCAAGCGGACCGGTATCGAGAAGCGGACCGCCGTGGCGCCGAACGCTGGCCCTACTGGACGCTCTTGTTTCGATCGTGAATCGCGCAAGGCGCTCTTTAAGAGTTCGTTGCCGCCGCTTTGGCGGCCAATTTTCCAGGCGGCGCCTGGGGAGTTTGAGCGGTCTCATCTTTACCAGCACTCGCGCATGGCACGATAGAACCAACCGAAAGCAACTGAGCTTTTTTGATGCGACGGAAACCAAGCGATGGCGCCTGCTCTGCGGACAAAAAAGACCATATCCCGACTTGATCTGCTTGGTGCTCTCTGCGTGTGATCGTACCGCCAAATTGCTCATATCCAAGGCATCAAAATCCGAACCGGCGCAGGTTCGGGCATTGGTAACTCGGTTACGAGCAACTTGTGAGATGTACGGACCAAAATTACCGGAAATGGCGGCTGCACTTGCCAAGGAAAAAATCGAATCTGGAGCCCTCGATTTGATCCTTGGCAAACTGAAGAATGAGGATTGAGGCGGTATTATCCGTTGAGGGGAGAGGGGTGAAAAGTCCCGAACCTGACGTGGTTAGACCCGCCGCAACCTATTTGCATATTTTTTTGCAGCACCGAGTTTTGGACCTTACTGGTGATTAGACTATCCGAGTTGGGCGAAAGCCAGTCGTTCGCGACAGTAGCGAGACTTTCGGGCCGACGCGCAACAAGGGGACATCGCTTCGGAGGCAGAGCTTTGTTCTGTTTTGCGCCGCCGCAAGCTGACTCTCGAAGCAACTGGAGTTTGCTTTAGCTGTGCGGTCTGATCTCGGTCAAAGAGCTGTTCTTGGACGGCAGGGAACATCTCTCCAGTGACAGATGGTGGAGATTTGTGCTCCGGTGCAAATTAGAGTGAACGTTATGCTGTATGCGGGAACCCTATAATCGGGCTTTGTCGCGCGACGTGGTGTACCTTTCGGACTTTTGCGCTTTCTTTCAATCAACAACTTCCTCGCAAGTTACTGTGGCAAATCCCCCATACGTCGCGAGAAAGTTTCTGGTATGTTCAGCCTCGCTTTTTCTTAATCTCGTTTTCTAGCGATGAGGCGCAGCTCCCTTTGCCAACATCAGATGGTG
>CAZMRS010000243.1:0-4655 GCA_964568435.1 uncultured Boseongicola sp.
GGCCCGGCAGTCCTTCATCTGCGGCACATCTCCAAAGGGCAGCACATGAATGAACGGCTCGCCCTCATAGGCCGAGGCAAGCGTTTGATGAACTGTCTCGGCCTCACCCTTGACGTAACAGGTCATAACAATTCCGCGGGTTGCCGGGATCAGGTGGGGCGTCAACTGAACGCGCACATCGCGCCCTGCGATAGCGGAAAACTCCTGATCGAACTCGCCCAGGTGCCGGTGCGTGCCACCGACCGAGTAACCTTTGATGTTTTCGTCCATCTCTGAGGCAAGCAAATGCTCTTTTAACGACCGGCCCGCGCCTGAGCTTGCTGCTTTCAGATCCATGATGATCTCGTCCAGATCGATCACACCCGCAGCGATCAAGGGTCGCAGAGCAAACTGCCCGGTGGCGGCGTTGCATCCAGTGCCCGCCACAAGGCGCGCTGCGCGAATGTCGTCGCGGTAGAACTCCGTCAGCCCGTAGACAGCAGACTTCTGGAGGTCCGCCGCGCTATGTGGTTTTCCATACCATTTTTCGTAAGCGTCCACATCACGCAGCCGGAAATCGGCAGAAAGGTCTACAACCCTCACGCTGTCAGGTAGTTCAGCAATCACGGCCTGTGATGTGGCATGCGGCAGCGCGCAGAACGCCAGATCGATGCCCGAGAAATCAATATCTTCGATCCGGCACAGGTCCGGCAGGTCAAGATGGCGTAAATGCGGATAGACCGACGCCATTGGCTGCCCGGCCTTGCGATCGCCTGACAAGGCCTTGATCTCAAAGGTTGGATGCGTCGCGATGAGGCGAACGAGTTCGGCGCCGGTGTAACCGCTGGCGCCAAGAATGGCGATGTTGTGGGGCATGGGCCCGCTCCTTAGAAAGTCTGATGACGATGTAGACGTTGGACAGTCGCTCTGCAATCAGGCGGCGTGGAAATCCGATCGTCGTCGGAGGAACCGTGTCGCCTGATCGCTCACGCGCTGAGGATCACCTGTCGTCAGGAACATCGAGACCTTGCCCGGCCCTTCCATTTCAGGGCGGCGTTCGAGGTAATCCGCAAGACTTTCAGCAACAAGGCTGGCCTGGCTGAACACCTTCACATCCGGTCCAAGCGCATCCTGAAAGATGTCTTCGACAATTGGATAGTGCGTGCAACCAAGAACGGCAGCGTCGGGGTTCGGCATTTTCCGTTTGAGTGCGTCGACATGGCTGCGCACCAAAGCCTCCGCCAAGATCATGTCGCCTTCTTCAATGGCATCGACAACTCCGCCGCAGGCTTGAGCTTCGACATCAACACCGATCGCGCGGAACGCCAACTCGCGCTGAAAGGCCCGGCTGGACACCGTTGCCGGTGTCGCGAACAACGCAACATGCTTCACTGAAACTTCGCGCGGCGGCGAGTTGTCGCCCCACTGCCGTTCTGTGAGCGCCTCGATCAACGGAACGAACACCCCAAGTACGCGCTTATCCTCCGGCACCCAGGATTCCTGCATACGCCGGAGCGCAGCGGCGGATGCTGTATTGCAAGCCAGAATGACAAGATCGCAGCCCGCATCGAACAAGCGCTGCGTGCCTTTGGTTGTCAGATCAAAGATGTCGTCAGCGTCGCGGGTTCCGTATGGCGTATGCGCGTTGTCGCCATAGTAAACAACCGGAAGATCAGGAAGCCGCTCGGTCACCGCTTTGTACACGGTCAGACCGCCGAGTCCGCTGTCTAGAATACCGACCGCCATCGCCTCGGTCCTTTTTGCGTTTCTCTTCAAACTCAAAGCCATAGGCATTAACGCCTCGGCCATCTTCCGACAGGGCATAGGTCCGCGCGCGCAAAAAGTCCATCATGGCTTTTCCGTCCCTTGCTAAGGCCTCAAGCGCCTGTCGCTCAATTGGCGCACCCAAAGTCGCGCGGACGGTCGCATCCGTTCGGCGTCGGAATTCATTTATCAAAAGAGCGACCCGCAAATTCGGGTGAAGATGGCTTGCCATCTGGAAAAGTCGGGAGTTTTGCCCTTCGAAGTAGACAGGGATTACGGTTGCCCCAGACTTAACGATCATCTTTGCCGTGAACGTTCGCCAAGCCGGATCTAACGGGCGTGACAGCGGTGTTTGCGAGGTTGACACGGTGCCGCCTGGAAAAACACCAATGGCGCCGCCGCCCTTCAAAAACTGCAACGCGTCACGCCGTGTTTTAAGGTTCAGCTCTGTCGCCTCTCGGGTTTCGTCAAATGAAATCGGAAGAATGATCCGGTTAATATCCTCAGCTTTTCGGAAAACGCGATGGGCGAGAATACGAAAGTCTCTGCCGCGAGCTTGCGACAGGATGTGACCCATCATCAGACCATCCAGAATGCCAAAAGGATGATTGGCGACCAAAACGAGCGGACCGTCTTTCGGAATGGTCGCAGGGTTTTCGCCCTGAATGTCCAGACTGAGACCGTAGCGCTCGACCATGACATTCCAGAAGTCCGCCCCGGCATCGACTTCCTTCTGATAACCATCTGCGCGCCGAATAAGCTGAATTCGACCTGTCGCGTTCTCAAGTGTTCGAATGAGAACCCGGCCGGTGCGAGATCGGGCCGAATGCGCATAGCTGATGTCGCGCGCGGCATCTTTTTCGATGGTGCTCAAACTGCTCTTTCCCATTCACGCCTTGTTGCAGAATCGCGTAACAGCGATATGTCACGCCGCCGATGGAACCGGTTCTTTCTGCAACTCGCTTTTGAGGGTTTTACGCCGTTCTGCGGCGTCCTGCATAGCTTTGAGCTTAACCGGGCCGAAACCGCGGATGGACAGTGGCAACTCGGCCAGAGCGATTGCCGTCTCCATATTCGCTGGCAGCGTTTTGAGCATCGCCTTGATGTCGCGTTCGTACTCACGAATGAGGCGGCGTTCTGATCGGCGTTCGGCGGTGTATCCAAATGGGTCAAAAGGCGTCCCACGCAGCCATTTTAGGCGCGCAAGTTTTGGAAAGGCTTTCTCAATCCATGGCCCAAACGTTCGCTTTTTCGGACGACCATCCGGACCAATTGTTGAAATCAACGGCGGCGCCAGATTAAAGGTCAACTTGAGGTCACCCTCGAAGGCGTCTTCCGCCTTCTTTCGGCTATCGGAAAGCAGGCGAGCCACTTCGTACTCATCCTTGTAGGCCAGAAGTTTGTGGTACCCTTTGGCGACGGCTTCCTTCAGGGTTTCATCTTCGATCCGGCCAACAAGCGAACGATACCGGTCGGCTAGTTTCTGCGACTGATAATCTGCGAGATGACCTGCTCTCAGCTCTATTTTATCTTGCAATGACAGATATTTACTAATCACATTTGATTTAGCGCTTTCACTGGCTTTCTCGGGGTTCAATGCAGCCCAGCGTCCGACCTGAAACGCCTTCAGGTTCGCGTCCACCGCAGTTCCGTTAATCGCGATGGCCTCCTCAATATGCGCCCGTTCCAGAGGGATATGTCCTTTCTGCCAGGACGCGCCCAGCAAGATCATATTGGCGAAAATCGCATCACCCATGACCGTCTCAGACAGCTTGGTTGCGTCAAGCATCGTCAAGCCGTCTTTCATGCGGTTTTCAAGCGCGAGCGTCAGATCAGCACCGGGAATTCTGAACTCTGTGTTGCGGGTGAATTCGCCGGTGATGATTTCGTGAGAATTGACAACACCGTTGGCACGACCGGTTGACATAAGCCCGATCGTTGTGGACCCGGCCGAAACAACAAGATCGCCACCAATGAGCGTGTCGCACTCACCCACGGACACCCGTATGGCGCTGATATCCTTGGGAGAGTTGGCAAGCCGGCAGTGAATGTGAACCGCGCCGCCTTTCTGAGCAAGGCCTGCCATCTCCATCATGGAGGCCCCCTTGCCTTCCAAGTGTGCCGCCATGGCCAGAACGGCCCCGATGGTGATGACGCCTGTACCGCCAACTCCTGCTATAACCACATTATGCGTTGTGTTGGTGATCGCGGGTGGCGTGACCTCTGGCAGGTTGGTGAGATCAACGTCTGCGGTCGCGGCTTTTCGCGGCTTGGCCCCTTCGACCGTTATGAACGATGGACAGAAGCCCTTCAGGCACGAGTAATCCTTGTTGCACGCGGATTGATCGATGGTGCGTTTACGCCCAAATTCAGTCTCGAGCGGTAGAATAGACACGCAGTTGGATTGAACCCCACAGTCTCCGCACCCTTCGCAAACGTCCGGGTCGATAAAGATGCGCTGATCGGGATCGGGAAAGGCACCACGTTTACGTTTGCGCCTCTTCTCAGCCGCGCAGGTCTGCACATAAAGTATGACCGATACACCTTTGATTTTACGGTATCTCTCCTGAACTTCGGGCAAATCTTCCCGAGGGTGCCATTCAACCTCCCTCGGATAATCGGCGCGGACAGGTTCTTCTTTTTCATCAAAGACTACCGCGACGTTCTTCACGCCCATTGCGATCACTTCCCGCGCCACTCTGTCCGCAGTCAGATTTCCATCGATGTCCTGTCCGCCTGTCAGGGCGACAGCATCGTTGTAGAGGATCTTGTAGGTGATATTGACGTCGGAGGCCAAGGCTGCCCGGATCGCGAGAATACCGGAGTGATTGTAGGTGCCGTCGCCCATGTTCTGGAACACGTGCTCGGTGTTTGAAAACGGCCCCTCGCCAACCCAATTGACGCCTTCGGCG
>CAZMRS010000244.1:0-3591 GCA_964568435.1 uncultured Boseongicola sp.
CGATCTGTTCGGGGTGAGTGCCGTTCCCGTGGCAGTGGGTGGAGGCGACAATGCCGCGTCTGCCATTGGCATGGGTGTGGGCAAAGCGGGACAAGCATTTGTATCGCTCGGGACGTCCGGCGTGTTGTTTGCGGCAAATGACGGGTATCAACCTGACCCTTCGACCGCTGTACATACTTTCTGTCACGCGGTGCCTGACACTTGGCATCAGATGGGTGTTATCCTGGCTTGTACCGACGCTTTGAATTGGGCGTCAGGGCTATTCCAGACCACAGCTGCACAGTTGACTGGCAACCTTGGCGATCTGCAAGCGCCTGGTAAAGCACACTTTTTGCCTTACCTTGGGGGAGAAAGAACGCCCCTTGCCAGCGCTTCGGTTCGTGCCGGATTCCTGGGCTTAGAGCACGCAACCACGCGTGACGATCTTACTCGCGCGGTATTGGAAGGCACCTGTTTTGCGTTCGCTGACTGTCGCGACGTACTGGCGGCGACGGGGACAAAGATCGAACGGGTTCTCGCCGTTGGAGGTGGCACCCAATCTGAGTATTGGTTACAGGCGCTTGCCACCGCTCTGGACGTACCGTTGATGCTTCCCGACGCCGCGGATCTTGGCGGGGCGTTTGGTGCCGCTCGGCTCGGAATGATGGCCGATACGGGCGACCTTGGCGTTGCGACGGAGCCACCCATCGCGCGCACCATTGATCCCGACCCCACACTGGTCGACGCATTTAAAGACGCTCACATTCGTCACAAACGTGCTGCACAATTCCTGAAGGACACGCCATGACCGACTTTTTCGCCAATTGCCCAAAGGTATCTTTTGAGGGATCCGACAGCACAAACGAATTTGCATTTCGTCACTACAACCCAGACGAGGTGGTGGCTGGCAAGGCGTTGAAGGACCATCTGCGGTTTGCAGTTGCGTACTGGCATTCCTTTGCGTGGCCCGGTGGTGATCCTTTTGGAGGCCAGACATTTGAGCGACCTTGGTTTTCGGATGACATGGACGGTGCGCGTTTTAAGGCTGACGTGGCTTTCGAAATGTTTTCGATCCTGGGTGCGCCCTATTTCTGCTTCCATGACGCGGACGTTCGTCCGGAGGGGGCGACATTTGCAGAAAGCGAAGACCGTCTGAAAGAGATCACCGATATCTTCGCGGCCAAAATGGAAGAGACCGGTGTGAAATTGCTTTGGGGGACGGCGAACCTTTTCTCTCACCGTCGATTCATGAGCGGTGCGGCAACCAATCCGGATCCGGACGTTTATGCTTATTCTGCGGCAACGGTGAAGAGCTGCATGGACGCAACATTGGCGCTGGGCGGCGAGAACTATGTGCTGTGGGGTGGTCGGGAAGGTTACGAAACCTTGCTGAATACCGATCTGAAACGTGAACGTGCGCAGGCGGGAGCGTTTTTGCAGCGTGTGGTCGAGTACAAGCACAAGATCGGTTTCAAGGGGACGATTTTGATCGAACCTAAGCCGCAGGAACCAACAAAGCATCAGTACGATTTCGATGTGGCCACGGTTTACGGGTTTCTCAAGGATTTTGGTCTTGAGGAGGAAGTTAAGGTCAACATTGAACAAGGACACGCAATCCTCGCGGGGCATAGTTTTGAGCACGAAATCGCTTTGGCGACGTCACTTGGGATATTTGGCTCCATCGACATGAACCGAAACGATTATCAGTCTGGTTGGGATACGGACCAGTTTCCGGACAACGTTCGCGAATGCGCTTTGGCGTACTACGAGATTCTGAAAGATGGTGGATTTGACACGGGGGGTACGAACTTCGATGCCAAACTGCGCCGCCAATCGTTGGACCCCGAAGACCTGATCCTTTCTCATGTTGGCGCGATGGACACTTGCGCCCGTGGCCTTAAAGCGGCTGCGGCGATGCTTGAGGACGGTGGCCTGGAAGCTGCTCGTGCAGATCGCTACGCGGGTTGGGATAGTAACGACCTCGCCTCGCGTGATCTGGCGTCAATCCATGCAGAGGTTCGCGCATCGGTAAGCGGGCCCGAGCCACGTTCTGGCCGGCAGGAGCGGTTGGAGAACTACGTCAGTCGCTTCGTCTAAGGTGACGTAAGACGAAAATTTCGCTATCGTGCTGAATGCGCGGGTCTATCCGACAGCGTGCATTATGTGGTGAGATGTTTCGTCATGGGTCGCATTGTTGGGTGTTTGGTTTGGCTGGTGTTGTCGCTCATACCCGCGACAGCCGCGGCAGACCCTGAGGCCAAACTCATTTTCTTCACCGAAGATGGGACCGAATCAGGCGCGCCGTTGTTGCCTGGCTTTCCTTTGCATTCTGTGTGGTCTGGCCTTGGTCAGTCTGACGACGGTCGCATTTTTGTGGCAGTTTCTGACCATGAAGAGGTGGGAGGGAACGTCGCGATTTTCGCAATGGACCCCGATGAGGATCGATTTCGATTTCTGACGGATTTGAAGTCAGTCTCCGAGGCCGCCGGAAATTGGAAAGAAGGAGAAGGGCAGTACAAGGTCCACACGTTTCTTCAGCAGGCGTCGGACGGGTTGATCTATTTTGCAACGATGCCTGCGAGTGATCCGCGGAAACAGCGGGGCAGTCATCTCTACACCTTGGACCCCGCGACAGAGACAATCCGCGATATCAGCACTGACTTGCCAGCGACATTGACGCGGCAAGGGGTGCTTGCGCCGAATCGCGGCGTGCTTGTCGAGGCGCTTGGGATCAAGGGAATGAGTCTCAATCCCAGCTTTGAAGACATGATCTATGTGATGACGCACGACATCGGTTTTGTCTTCCGGTTAGACCTGCGCAATGGGCAGTATCATGCCGTCGGGTTTTCATCGCGCGTGTCCTACGTCATGCACACTGACGCAGAGGGTGATCTCTACTTCCTGGGAAGCGACCCGGAGGCCACAAGCCAAGCGCTCTTGCAGTTTGACGCACAGTCTGGGGAAACCTCTGTGCTGATCCCCAACATCCCTATGGATGAAGAAATCGGGATGATCGTCCCAACCGCAAATCCCGATGTCGTCATGGTGTTGATGTCCAAGTCTAAAGAGGTCTTTCCCATCAACACCAAGACCGAAAAACGACTGCGCGGCGGAACATCCTGCGGGAAAAACTGGTGGAAGCTGTTCAATATGGCCGTTTCTCCTGACGGTCGCCACCTTTACTTCGTGTCCAACAATAATAACCACCCCATGATCTGGCGGGCACCGACGGGGGGTGGAACGTGCCAGCAGTTTCTTGATGTGAAGGCGCTTTTGGGAACGCGTAACCTAGCATTTGGAGGCCAGAATATCTGGGTTGGCGACAGCTTTTTCACACCTGTTTGGACCCATCAGGGCGACAACGATCTCGCGATCCTGAAGGTGACGGTGAAGTAGGCTGGCACCAGCCGCGGAACCGGCTGCATAGGCCCACTTGCCAACCTTGTGAAACCCCTACATATCAGCGCTATGACAGAGCTCGCACAGATCCGAAATTTCTCAATCGTGGCACACATTGACCACGGCAAGTCGACGCTTGCCGACCGGCTTATCCAACTGACTGGAACGGTGGCTGAACGCGACATGAAGGAGCAGATGCTCGACGCCATGGAT
>CAZMRS010000244.1:3601-4652 GCA_964568435.1 uncultured Boseongicola sp.
GCGCGGGCGCGGCATTACGATTAAGGCCAATACCGTGCGGATCGAGTATCCGGCGAAAGATGGTCAGACCTACATTCTGAACCTCATCGACACGCCCGGACACGTGGACTTCGCTTATGAGGTGAGCCGCTCGATGCAGGCCGTTGAGGGTTCGTTGCTCGTCGTGGATGCCTCCCAAGGGGTTGAGGCGCAGACGTTGGCGAACGTTTATCAGGCGATTGATGCTGACCACGAGATCGTGCCGGTTCTAAATAAGATCGACCTTCCAGCAGCGGATGTGGAACGTGTGTCGGAGCAGATCGAGGATGTGATCGGCATCGATGCTTCGGATGCAGTGCAAATCTCGGCCAAGACCGGCGTCGGTATCCCGGATGTGCTTGAGGCGATTGTGCAGCGGCTTCCGGCACCCGAAGGGGACCGCAATGCGCCACTGAAGGCGATGCTGGTGGACAGTTGGTACGACCCTTACCTCGGCGTTGTCGTGATGATCCGTGTTATCGACGGCGTCATCAAGAAGGGTGACCAGATCAAGATGATGCAAACCGGTGCGCGTTACGGAATCGACCGTCTCGCTGTGCTGCGTCCTGAAATGCAGAACATCGCAGAACTTGGCCCGGGCGAGATCGGCGTTTTGACGGCGTCCATCAAGCAAGTGCGCGACACCAAAGTCGGCGACACGATCACGCATGAGAAGAAGGGCACGGCGGAGCCGCTGCCTGGCTTTGCGCCGTCTGTGCCGGTGGTGTTCTGTGGCTTGTTCCCGGTCGATACCAACGACTTTGAAGACCTGCGCGATGCGATTGAGAAGCTCGCGCTGAACGATGCGTCCTTCACCTACGAGATGGAAACATCTGCCGCGCTGGGCTTTGGCTTCCGCTGCGGGTTCCTTGGGCTTCTGCATCTTGAGGTTATCCGCGACCGGATCGAGCGCGAGTATGACATCGACCTGATCACCACCGCGCCCAGCGTGATTTACCACGTCTACATGCGCGACGGTACTCAGATTGACCTGCACAACCCGGCGGATATGCCGGACCTCACGCACGTCGAT
>CAZMRS010000245.1:0-4621 GCA_964568435.1 uncultured Boseongicola sp.
AGATGGGCGCCGAGATCGAGCTGAAGGACGGCTATCTTCATGCGACGACCAATGGCGGCCTGAAGGGGGCTGTAGTGCCTTTGAGGTTTGCGTCTGTGGGCGCGACGGAGAATGTGCTGATGGCGGCGACGCTCGCCAAGGGGACGACAGTTATCGAGAACGCGGCGCGCGAGCCTGAGATTGTCGACCTGGCGGAGTGCTTGACTAAGATGGGCGCGCAGATCGAAGGGGCGGGGACGTCCCGGATCGAAATTCAGGGCGTGGACCGGCTTGGCGGGGCGACGCATCCCGTGGTGACCGACCGGATTGAGCTTGGAACCTATATGCTCGCGCCGGCGATTTGCGGCGGTGAGGTGGAGTGCCTAGGCGGCAAAATCTCTCTGTTGGAGGCATTTTGTGAGCGGCTGGATGCGGCGGGGATTGCGGTTGAAGAGACGGCGCGCGGATTGAAGGTGGCGCGCAAGAATGGACGTGTGACGGCGGTGGACGTGGCAACGGCGCCGTTCCCCGGGTTCCCGACAGATTTGCAGGCGCAAATGATGGCACTGCTTTGCACGGCGGATGGGGTCTCGCATCTGGAGGAAACGATCTTTGAAAACCGCTTCATGCACGCACCGGAACTGATGCGCATGGGGGCCAATATCGAGGTTCAGGGCGGCACGGCGACTGTGACGGGTGTTGAGCGTTTGCGGGGGGCGCAGGTGATGGCGACGGATTTGCGGGCCTCGGTGTCTCTGATCTTGGCTGGGCTGGCTGCGGAAGGGGAAACGACGGTGGCGCGGGTCTATCACCTCGACCGGGGCTATGAGCATGTGGAACAGAAGCTGGGCGCGGTGGGCGCACAGATTGAACGGGTGGCGGGCTGATGGTGGAAGACGCACGGTTTGAAGACGGCGGGGAGAAGGCGCTGCGGCTGAAAGTGTTGGAGGCGGACGATCTGTCTGTCGTGGCTTCGCTGGTGCAGGACGCGGTGTTTCCGGCGTCTGAGATGTCGTGGGACCGGCGGGCGCGGCGCTTTGCGGTGCTGCTCAATCGCTACCGCTGGGAAGACAAGCGCGCGCCGGAGCGGGTGCAGTCGGTGCTGGTTGTCGAAGACGCGGTGCGCGTGGCGTCCCAAGGCGTGAGCCGGGGGGATGCGGACACGGTCTTGTCTTTGCTGACGCTGGAGTGGGAGGCGGGCGAGGACGGCACGGGCGCGCTGGTTTTGACGCTTGCGGGTGATGGTGCGATCCGGGTGGAGGTCGAGGCGCTGGAAGTGACGCTGACGGATGTGACGCGGCCCTATGCGGCGCCGTCCGGGAAGACGCCGGGGCATCCGGAGGGGTAATGTTTTGAGGGGTCCGCTTGGGTGGGGCGGTTTGGATTTTTAGGTATTTTTGAAAGGGTGAGATAGGGGAGCGTGGCCGCTCAAGGTTTTGTGTGCTTGCAATTCAGTCTGGGGTATCCGCTTAATGACGCGAAGTTGCGCCCGAGATAGGTGCCGTCGCATTTCATGGCGGCTTTGATCCTCTGCAGCCCTATAAGATCGCCGGTAAATCCAGAGACCGAGTTAAACATTACGCCTTTGCTCGCGGTAGATGATCCACATTTTTCCAAGTATGTGACCAGCTTTCTTTATCTCTTTGAAGACTTGGCAGGCATGGGTGGCGGAGTGGTTCCTCCGCGGTCCCAAATTACTTTCTTGTTTTCAGAGCAGAACTCAATTGTGGACGGTGAGATCGTTTCAACCAGAGCGAAGGAGTTTCTTTCCAGCCGATGTTTGGCGAGTCGTGGTCTCCGAGCGATCTGAATCGGCGTGGTGCAAGGTCGTGCTGCTCCAATCAATTGCAAGCCACAAAAAGGAAACCGCTGTGTTTATCGATGAAGCCGACAGTACACCCAATGGGCGAAAGAATTGCTTTTTGGCGTCTATTGCGCGGGTGTTTGAGCTTGACATCGACTGGCGCGAATATCGAGCAAGACGCACGAGCGAGCTTGCGCGCGATATTCTCGAGTTCTTAGTAAAAAAATGATCCACCGCCTCACCTCCGCCGACCTCCCGGCGTTCAAGCACTTGCGGCTGATGGCTCTGCGGCTTGAGTCCGAGAACTACGCCTCGACCCATGACGAACGTGCGGCGCTCTCGGATGAGGGCTGGGCGCAGTTCCTTGTGACATCGGATGTGCTTGAGGCGGGGGCGGTCGCCTTGTATGTGAGCCCTTGAACGAAAGGGACGGGCCATGCCTCAGTTTTTCTCAACCTCTGATGCGGATTTCGAAGAGCGGTTTCAGGCGCTTTTGGGGGCCAAGCGCGAGGATGCGCCGGATGTGGATGACGCGGTGGCGGGGATCATCGCGGATGTGCGCGCGCGCGGTGATGCGGCGGTCATAGAGCTGACGGAGCGGTTTGACCGGGTTGCGTTGACACATGAGACGTTGGCGTTTTCCAAGGAAGAGATTGCGGCGGCTGTTGCGTCGGTGCCCGCGGCGGAGCGGGAGGCGCTGGAGTTGGCGGCCGAGCGCATTCGGGCCTACCACGCGCGGCAGATGCCGGAGGATCAGTCCTGGGAGGATGAGACGGGCGCGACGCTTGGATGGCGTTGGGGCGCTGTTTCGGCGGCGGGGCTTTATGTTCCCGGCGGCATTGCGACCTACCCGTCTTCCGTGCTGATGAACGCGATCCCGGCGCAAGTGGCGGGGGTGGAGCGTTTGGTGATGGTCACGCCGACACCGGATGGGGAGGTGAACCCGCTGGTGCTGTTGGCGGCGGAGCTGTCGGGGATCGACACGATTTACCGGATAGGTGGCGCCCAGGCGGTAGCGGCTTTAGCCTACGGGACCGAGACGATCAAACCTGTGGACAAGATCACTGGCCCGGGCAACGCCTTTGTTGCGGCAGCCAAGCGGCGGGTGTTCGGCAAGGTCGGGATCGACATGATCGCGGGGCCGTCGGAGATATTGGTGATTGCGGATGCGGACAATGACCCCGATTGGATCGCAACCGACCTGATGTCTCAGGCCGAGCATGACGAGAGCGCACAGTCGATCCTGATTACGACGGACCGGACCTTTGGCGAGGCGGTAATGGCGTCGGTCGATAGCCTGCTGACGACTTTGGAGCGGCGCGAGGTGGCTGGGGCGTCGTGGCGTGATTATGGGGCGGTGATCGTAGTGAATGATTTGGGCGAAGCGGCTGCATTGACCGATGACATTGCGCCCGAGCACCTGGAGCTGTGTGTCGCCGCACCTGAGGTTCTGGCTGACAACATCAAGCACGCAGGGGCAATGTTCCTTGGGCGTTGGACGCCCGAGGCCATCGGCGACTATGTGGGAGGACCCAACCACGTGCTGCCCACCGCACGCTCGGCGCGGTTCTCGAGCGGGTTGTCCGTGATGGATTTCCTCAAACGCACGACGATGTCGAAGATGACGCCGGGGGCTTTGGCCACGATCGGCGGTGCGGCTGAAACTCTCGCAAAGAGTGAAGGGCTTGAGGCGCACGGGCTTTCGGTGCGGGCAAGGTTGGACCAGTTGAATGAGGGGGGCGAGTGATGAGCAAGATCGTCCATATCGATATTGATGACAGCGCACTGCCGCCGCCCACGCCGGAGATTGAGCAGGAACGCCGCGTCGCAGTCTTTGATTTGCTAGAGGACAACTCCTTCGAGTTGCCAAAACGGGAAGATCGCGAGGTGCCGGATGGACCCTATCGATTGCTTTTGGCCATTCGCGAGCGACGCCTGGTTTTTGACGTGCAGACGGAAGAGGAAAACCCTGCAGCAGAGTTTCACTTGTCGCTCGGGCCATTTCGTCAGGTTGTGAAGGACTACTTCCAGATTTGCGAGAGTTACTTTGATGCGGTGAAAAAGCTGCCTCCCAGCCAGATCGAAGCCATCGATATGGCGCGGCGTGGGATCCACAACGAAGGCGCGCGGGTTCTGCAGGAACGGCTCGAAGGAAAGGCCGAGCTTGATATCGATACGGCGCGGCGCCTCTTCACTCTTATTTGCGTTTTGCATTTCGGAGGCTGAGGGTTGGGCAAGCTGCCGTCATCGGTTTTGTTTTGCTGTGACCACAACGCAGTGCGCTCGCCTATGGCCGAGGGCATGATGAAGAAGTTCTACGGCCAGACGACCTACGTTCAATCCGCCGGTGTCCATAATGACATGGAGATCGACGGCTTTTCTGTCGCGGTTTGCGAGGAACTGGGGATTGAACTGGCGCGGCATCGGTCGCGAAGCTTCGACGAGATGGAAGAATGGGGTGATGATCTTTCGGGATTTGATCTCGTCGTTGCGTTGTCGCCCGCGTCGCAGCGGCGGGCGTTGGAGTTGACCCGGTATTTTCACCTGGATGTGGAATACTGGCCGATCCTCGATCCGACGGGGTTGGGAGAGGGGCGCGAAGCCAAGCTGGAAAGCTACCGGCAAGCGCGCGATCAGATTAAAGGGCGTATGTTGCAAAGGTTTGGAGAGCCAACAGAGCCCTCCTAGTGGATTGAAAGTACTCAAAACGCCCAGCAAGCGGCATTCCAAACAAACACACCCCCGTGACCGAGTTACACGCATCGCGAGATTTGGCTTGATAATTGCGCGTATCGCGACCATTTAAAGCGCGCCCGGTGGATCGGGTGGGAAAAAGGA
>CAZMRS010000246.1:0-4577 GCA_964568435.1 uncultured Boseongicola sp.
ATCAATCCCGTAACAGAGGCGCATTGGCCCTACACTCAATCCACACAGATGATCCGCGAGATTATAGGAGAGGATCGCATGGTGCCGTTGACGCTCGAGGGACTTGCTAAAGGAATAAAGAGGCTGACCTAATTTTTCGACGGAAAGGCTGTTCTCGTCCGTTTAAACTGAAATGGCGCTTTCTGTGGCAGCGCAAAACTTGATCGAAAGACACCCCGCGTGGCAAAAATTGCGAGCTTCCTCAGGAAAAATGCTCTACTTACCCTGGCATTCGTTGTTCTTCTTGCCACGGCCATTTCTTTTGGCGTGCGCGCAATTGACGACACGCGCCGCTGGGACCCTGACCGCCCGGTCGCCATCGCTCCTTGGATGACGAACCGGTACATCAGGATGACCTGGCGCGCACCACCGCGCATTATGGACCAAGAACTTGGGCTTCCCAGAACCGGCGATGGCCCCATGACGCTCAGTGCGATTGCGCAAGAGCGTGGCGTGCCTGTGGAAGATCTTGTTGCTGAAGTCGAGGCCGCACTGAAAGCCTTCACGGAGCAGCGGAAATGAGCGAGCTGTTCCTGACGCTCGTCGCCGAAAACGGCGCGATCATTGTCGCCGCTTCGGCGTTTCTGTCCTGCCTTCTCATCCCAATCCCGACCGCATTGGTCATGCTCGCAGGCGGTGCATTTGCCGCTGCCGGAGACCTTGCGTTGTCTACTGTTCTCGTCTCAGCGTGGTTCGCCGCTCTCTTTGGCGATCAGACGGGATACCGCATCGGGCGTACATTCGGGCCAGCGATCAAGGCCAAGTTCGCACGTCGGCCCAAAGCCGCGAAAGCGTTCGCAAAGGCCGAGACCGTGGTCCAGAAGCACGGCGGCCTTGGCGTTTTCTTTTCGACCTGGGCCCTCGCTCCTCTCGGTCCATATGCAAACATCGCAGCCGGTGCCGCAGGGCTGGACGCGTGGCGTTTCACACTTTGGGATGCAGCAGGCGAAGCGATATGGGTCGGAGCATACATTCTTCTTGGGTACATATTCGCGTCACAACTTACCGAAGTGTCATCGCTTATGAGCAATATCGTGGGTTTTGTACTTGCCCTTGCTGCAACAGGCTTTGTTGGGTGGATGCTGGCGAAACGCTTTCGTGCGCAGTCCGCCGTCTGATCCGTAGCGCAACTGGCGGTTCGGCCTTTCTATCCCGGGATCGCGACCCCATATACGTGACATGTTGAAGTTCACGCCAATCCTGCTGGCCCTCGCCTACGGGCTTATCATGTACCGTTTTTCGGTGTGGCGGACGAAGCGCGCGCTAGACGCACAATCCACCGAGCTCGCCGACCCCGTTTTAAAGAAGCTTACGGACCAGATGGCCGCGGCCTTGGAGTTACAGCGCATTCCGGTGAACATCTATGAGATCGAACCCGTCAATGGGCTTGCTGCGCCAGACGGGGTTTTTACCGGAAATACAAAGCGGGCGAGGTTACGGCCGAGGAAATGGCGAGCGTGATCGCCCACGAGCTTGGTCATGTCGCCTTAGGTCACTCGCGCCGCCGCATGATCGACTTCTCTGGCCAGAATGCGCTTCGTACGGCTCTGGCGATGGTGATCTCCAGATTCGTTCCCTTCGTTGGCCCCTTTATCGCGAACTTCGTGATGTCCCTTCTTGCCGCGCGCCTTTCACGCAACGACGAATACGAAGCAGATGCCTACGCGTCGGCTCTGCTCTTGAAATCAGGGATCGGCACGGGACCGCAAAAGTCGCTGTTCAAAAAACTCGAAACGCTCACTGGCGCAAATGGTGCCTCGTCACCCGCATGGCTGCTGAGTCACCCGAAAACGGCAGAGCGTATTGCCGCTATCGAAGCCAATGAGGACAAGTGGCTTCAAGATACTCAGGGCGCATAAATCGCCTTTCCGAGTCTCGGCAGTCGCGCCCTTTTCATAAGCTTTCGTGGATTTGACACGTCGATGCCATGACGGGCGGCTTTCTCAAGAACGTCGTTCAGCACGGTCGTGACCCGTTCGCCATCGGCGTGAAACTGTTCCAGAAGAAACCCATCAGGATCGCGCACAATGACGCCTTCACGCCCGACAACCCGTGTCGGAAAATCTTTCAGGTTGAGCGTCAGCAGTTCGGCGCATTCACCGACAATTGCGGACGCAAGCACGTGCACGTCATCCGGGTCGGGCAGGTTCAATCGACTTTCAACTTCTGGAGCGGCCCCGACCGCCGCATGCGGGAATAAAGCGCGTGCGGCCGCAATTTCTGCCTCTGCAATAGCCCCGTCACCCTGCCGAACCGCTGCGCGCCGCCATTCTCCCAGAATGCGCTCGGACCAAACCGGTTCAAACGCGCCCTTTCCAGCAAGACCAAGTACGATTTCCCGCAAGACGGTCGGGTACAGTACACAAGCGTCGATCAGGACCTTCATCCAAGCATCCGGAATGTCAGCGCCTTCAAATATCCGCTTTCGGCCAAATGAGGGTGTTGCGGGTGATCGGGCCCTGCAAATCCAGTGCGCAGTATCTGACACGCACGCCCTGCCCGCCCAATGCCGCGCAGCGATGCCGCGCGAAACTGATCCAGGTCTGCCGCGTGGGAACACGAGCACAACGTGAGCGTTCCATCAGGTGCGACAAGCATCGCCGCCAGCCTCGCGACTTTTTCATAAGCCCGCAACCCGGCGTCTCGCGCCTGTTTGTGCGGCGCGAAGGCCGGTGGATCGGCGATCACTGTTCCAAAGGTCCGGCCGTCTCGCGCCAACGCAGACATCACATCAAAAGCGTCGCCAGTTCGCGTGTCGTATCGGTCCGCCATCCCGGATGCCTTGGCCCCTGCCCAGGCGTGAGTCAAAGCGGCATTGGACGCATCCACCGACAAAGCCGACGTTGCTCCCCCGGCTAGCGCCGCAAGCGCAAATCCTCCTACGTGGGAAAACACATCCAATACGTCCGTCCCTTCGGCAAGCTTGGCGACAAATGCGTGGTTCGGGCGCTGGTCATAAAACAGCCCGGTTTTCTGGCCGCCAACCAGATCCGCCATGTAAGTGGCCCCGTTCATAGGGACAGGAACAGGGCGATTCACCTCACCTTTCAATACAGCTGACACGTCATCCAGACCTTCAAGCGCGCGCGCCCGCCCGGAGCAATTCTTGACGATAATAGACGCAGCCGTCAGTTCAGACAGAACGTCGGCAATCTCGTTGATCCGCGCATCCGCCCAGGCCGCGTTCGGCTGGATAACAAACGCTTCATCAAATCTGTCGATGATGACCCCAGGCATCCCATCGGCTTCTGCATGGATCAACCGATAGTATGGCGCATCAAATAGTCTGGAACGGGTATCCAGTGCGCGACCCAGAATGGTGCGGAGCCACTGTTCGTCAATCTTCGTATCAACGTCGCGATCCAAAACGCGTGCGAAGATTTTTGAGGCCGGGTTGACCGCCACAATACCAAGCGGGCGGCGGTCATTATCTTCCAGCCTGGCAATACCGCCTGCTGGCAATGCGCGTGTGCGCCGGTCGGTTACAAGTTCATTGGCGTAGACCCAAGGAAACCCATGCCGGAGGCGGCGGGGATCTGATTTGGGTTTCAAGCGAATGGTAGGCAGATCAGTCGTCATCCCGACCGTTTAGCCGGGATGGTGGTCTGCGAAAAGAGATCACTTCGCGTTGCGACCTTTCAGCAGCGAGCGCACCCAGTTCGCGCGAAGGCGGCGGGCTTCTACTTCGATGGCCATGAAGTCGATGGCGTCAGATTTGGTATTGGTAGACATTGCTTCATCCTTGGTTGTCCTTTGGACATGACCTAAGCCTGAGCCACATCAAACGAAATGGACGTTTTGACAAACCCGTTATGCAAGCGCAGCATAGCGCTGCGAATTCCTGTCACAGGCTATTGTTAGCGTTAACATTGCATGCTACACGGCGCTCAAATCGCGTTAGAGGAACTTCTGACATGTCGTTGAATGATACCGTCCAAGCCGTCACAGATCGCATCATTGAGAGATCGCGGCCTGTCCGCGGTGCTTATCTGGACAAGATCGCGCGCGCGCAAGATGTCGGTGTAAAACGTGCTCATTTGAGCTGCGGAAACCAGGCGCATGCCTATGCGGCTATGGGCGACGATAAGGGCTCTCTGATCGCTGAGCGGGCTCCGAATATCGGTATTGTAACCGCATATAACGACATGCTGTCCGCGCACCAGCCGTTCAAAGACTACCCTGACATGATCAAGGACGCCGCACGGAAATCCGGTGCCACAGCCCAGGTCGCAGGCGGTGTTCCGGCGATGTGCGATGGCGTGACTCAAGGCCAAGTCGGCATGGAGCTGAGCCTGTTTTCACGCGATGTGATCGCACTCGCCGCAGGGGTTTCGCTATCCCACAACACATTCGACTCGGCCATGTACCTTGGGGTGTGCGACAAGATCGTCCCCGGCCTCATCATCGCTGCCGCGACCTTCGGCCATATTCCGGGCATCTTCGTTCCAGCAGGACCGATGACCTCCGGCATTCCCAACGATGAAAAAGCTAAAGTGCGCCAACAGTTTGCAGCTGGGGAAGTCGGTCGCGACAAGCTG